>CAUZQN010000594.1:0-2804 GCA_963581605.1 uncultured Binatia bacterium (SeqCode) | reverse complement strand
GACCTGACTCCCACAGAATGGCCCGACGGCGCGCGGGTAGCGGTGAGCTTTTCCTTTGATTTTGACACGGAGCCGGTGTGGATGGGCTTTCAGGGCCAGAAAAGTCCATCGTATATGTCGCGCGGAGAATACGGCGCGCGGGTGGGCATGCCGCGCATCTTTGCCTTATTAGAGAAGCATGAGATCCCAGCCTCATTTTTCATCCCGGCGATTTCCATGGTTCTGCATCCTCAAGTCATCGAAGAACTCAAAAAACACTCGGACTACGAGATCGGCTTTCATTCCTATGTGCACGAAAACCCGCTGACCTTGAGTGAGGCCGAGGAGCGGGCGGTGTATGCCAAAGCCATGAAGATTTTTGTTGAAAAGGTAGGCAAAAAGCCGGTCGGATTTCGGTCGGCAGCCTGGGATTTAACTCCGGCTACCATCCGGATTGTCAAAGAAATGGGTTTTTTATATGAGAGTAGCATGATGGCCGATGACCGGCCGTATAGTCTGGTTTCCAACGGTAAGGAAACCGGCATTATCGAGCTGCCCGTTGAATGGATTCTGGATGACTGGCCGCTGTTCCAAATCAGCTGGCCGAGCAAGCATGTGAGCATCCGTAATGCAGACGACGTATACTCCATTTGGAAAGACGAATTTGACGGCGCGCATGAAGAAGGCACGCTGTTTCTTCTGACTATGCACCCCCAAGTCATAGGCCATCGTTATCGGATGCAGATGCTGGACAAACTCATTTCCTATATGAAGAGTAAACCCGGCGTGTGGTTCGCCACCCACGAGCAGATTGCGCGCTATGTGCAAAAGCAAGCCGCGCAGGCCGAGTAAGCTGGTACTGGAGATTAGTCCGCACAAGAAGCCTGTCGACCCACTACCTAATGAGGAGGTCCGCCATGAGTTACGATTTGCTGATTAAAGACGCTCGGATTTGTGATGGTACTGGTAAGGCTATCTTTCATGGAGCGGTCGGAGTCCAAGACGGCAAGATTATGGATGTCGGCGAGGCTGGAGGATCCGCCAAACGCACGATCAATGCTGACGGCTGTGTGCTTGCGCCAGGCTTTATCGACATTCACACCCATTATGATGCCCAGGTCTCCTGGGACCCGCTGCTGACGTGTTCCGGTTGGCATGGGGTGACCAGCGTGCTGATGGGCAACTGCGGCGTGGGTGTTGCGCCGTGTCGTCCGCAAGAGAAGGACATTGTCGCGTGGGATCTCGTCAATGTGGAAGCCATGCCGCACGATGTGTTGCTGAATGGCGTGGCCTGGGACGAGTGGGAGAGCTTTCCGCAGTATATGCAGGCGATTGAAAGACGTGGCACGGCGCTCAATGTCGGCTTTCTCGTTCCGTTGTCGAGTTTTCGTTATTTTGTGATGGGTTCGGAAGCGTCAGAACGCGAGGCAAATGAAGACGAGCTCAGCCGCATGCTGGCACTCTTCCGTGAGGCCATGCAAGCCGGGGCGTATGGCTATTCCCTCAGTTTGCTCGACCAACACATCGGCTATCAGGGCAAGCCCTTGGCCAGTCGCATGGCGACCCAAAAGGAACTCTGCGCGCTAGGCCGAGTGCTGCGGGACCTTGGCAAAGGTGTTATCGAGATTGCCCTGACGCGTAGTGTGAGCGTTTTGACCGAAGAAGAGCTCGAACTGTTGGTCACGATTGCCACGGAGAGTCAGCGTCCGGTCACCTGGCTGGCCTTGCTTGGACGGTCGGACAAACCCGGCGTCTATCGTTCTGCACTAGACCGCCTGGAGCCGCTGTTTCGAAAGGGCCTGCGGATTCCGCCTCAAGTCACACCCCGACCGATCCAGCAATACTACACGCTCAAGGTGCCGTTTATCTTTGCCAGCCTGCCGTCCTGGAAGGAAGCCTTTAATCGACCCGTCACCGACCAAATTAGCTTGTACAAAAAACCGGAATTCCGCGAGGCGTTTCGGCGCGATTTGCAAGTCGGTGGCGCAATCTTCACCAATCAATGGCATCAGGTGCATGTCGTTAAGGTGGAGAAAGCCCACAACAAAAAACATCTCAATAAGAGTATTGCCGACATTGCGGCCGAAACGAATAGTGACCCCATAGCTACGATTCTCGATCTGGCGATTGATGAAAACCTGGAGATGGGGATTACGCTTTCGGTGATTAATACCAACCCGGATGAAGTCCGGGAGTTGATTACCCACCCCGACTGTCTTATCGGCCTGTCTGACGCGGGCGCGCATGTGGATCAGCATTGTGATGCGGGTGTACCCACCTATCTGTTGGGCGAGTGGGTGCGTAAACGCGGGGCCATGACGCTTGAAGAAGGTGTGCGACGGCTGACGTCTGAACCGGCGACATTTCTGAATCAACCCCATAAAGGTCGGCTCGCGTCGGGTTGTGATGCTGACCTCGTCATATTTGATCCGGACACCATAGGCCCCCGTCCGCCCGAATGGGTGAATGATCTGCCAGGAGACAAACCGAGACTGATTGAGCATGCGACCGGCGTGCAGCATACTATTGTAGGCGGCAATATTGTCTTCTCAGATAACGTACACCAGGGGGGACTTCCGGGCAGCGTTCTCAGGCCTGTGTAAGTGCTGTTAACAAAACTCTGTCTTGCCTCTCTTAGGGCTGACTTTTTCACAAAGAGGATTGTTTGAGTGGTGTAAAACAATCATTTTGGTTTGCATCCTCTACTTTAATAACTCTAAAGGGGTAAGCCCCCAGCTCTGCTGGGGGACTCGTAAAGTTTGACAGTTCCAGGAGTCAGGCTCAGCCTCCAAGCCGTGGACCGCTCAAAGTATCACGGTAAGGAG
>CAUZQN010000593.1:0-2809 GCA_963581605.1 uncultured Binatia bacterium (SeqCode) | reverse complement strand
TCAACCCCATAGCCAAAGGTGAACGAGTCCTCGACCACCACGATGCGTAGCCCTTGCCCCTTGTGCGGCTTGAACTCGTCTTGTCTATATCCCAACGCATTCACTCGAATAGAGGTCTCAAACTCTGACTCGCGCAGGGTCCCCTGAAAATGAGGCAGCAGTTCCATGAAAAGTACGTCACTTGAACGGTACATCGCGGGTCGATCTTTCAAGACCTGTTGCACGGTGAGCTGGGGGAACCAGCGCCCCAGAGCGAGTTCAGTGCCGAAAAGCGCGAGAGCAAGGCTAAAGACGGTGAGGAGGACCTCCTTACGCATGAGGCTGCCTACAGTAGAGGACTCGGCTTGCATCGACAATAAGGAAGACCTGAGTGAGCCGGCTTGAACCGGTTGAACCCGTTTGAACCTGCTTGAGCCGGGATTGAGAGCGCGCTGGATATTTATCATGTTGAGGGGTACATAATATTCTGATTAGATCCAGCCTCAGGCTCGTTGGGAAATCCTGACAGAGACAAAAGAATGAGGGGAGACGTACGTGGGAGAATGTTTTGTTGAACTCTGGGATTTTATGCGGGAGCTGAAGAAATTCTGGCTGTTGCCTATTATTCCTGTGTTACTCCTATTCATTTATACGCTCTTTTGAAAAGAAGTCCTTGCGTCCGTACACCAGCAAGATCGAGAAGCCTATACCCGGGGTAAAGATCGCCTCGTAGCCGAGATCATGCATAAGGCCCGTGCGTGGGGTCGCAGCTAAACATCGCACTTGAGCGGGCACACTTTTTTCTACCCCTCGCCTTCTCTCGCTGCAGTCTCTTGCCAACGAGGGACGCGGTCAAGAAGTCGTAGGTCTCCAAGAATCCGGCACATTTCTTCAAGTTCTTTTCCTAAAGCGCCCTGCCACTCGAGGCCATCCAGCGATTCTTGCAATGGCACGTCAGTCCGCAGCGTGGCAAGCTGACGATACAGGGCCGCCTCGCCCGGATGCGTGTTAAGGCTGTCAGCAAGCGCCTGCGCGCCACGCAGCCGGATAGACCACTGGGCTGAATCTTCAGGAATGTGCTCAATGTGGCCATATTCGGCCAGTATGGCTGAGGCTGAGCGCGCTCCCCAACGCGGAATGCCGGGAATGCCATCGGCTGAATCACCGACCAAAGCCAGCCAGTCAGGGATAGACTTCGGAGCGACTCCGAATTTCTCATGCACGCCGGCTTCGTCAATCGTTTTCTTACGACGGCGGTCCACACACACGATGTGCTGGCCTGATACACACTGGGTCAGGTCTTTATCCGGGCTACAAATGCAAACCTGCGTGACACGCGAGTCTTGTGCGAAACGCAGCGCTGCAGTCGCTAAGGCATCGTCTGCCTCAAACTCGACCATGGGCCAGACGACCATCCCCAGTGCGCGCGTCATCTGTTCCGCAAGTTCAAACTGAGACCACAAGTCCGGATCAATACCCGCTCCAGTTTTGTATCCGGCGAAGAGATCATTTCGGAATGATTCGATGACATGATCGAAGGCAACGGCAATATGCGTAGCACCTTCATTTCTGATCAAGCCGAGAAACGACCGCGCCAGCCCACGTATCGCACCGACTTCGCGTCCGTCCGGCACGCCGGCTTTGGGTGCACCAAAGTAAGCGCGGAAGAGTTCGTAGGTGCCATCAACAAGGTGTACTCGCATCTCACTCGTACTCACACAGGATCAGTCTCCATAGCCTCCCAATATTCATCGCCGTAGCTATAGAAGATTTCTTCGCCTGGTTTGATCTTCCGCAGGCTTTCGATCCGGGCCGTTTTCCAGCGCGTTGACACAATCAACTCTGCGTTCGGTTTTTCACCGTGATTAATATAACGCGTGTAGTTCGCTTTTGAGCCAACGGCATTAATCCAGTGGTCTTTGCAGACCCACATCAAGTAGAGTGACGACACATAGGGTTCTCGCTGAGAGTGCCAGTCACGGATAATCTCGCCGACATAGTAGCCTATGGTTTCACCTTTATTGATCTTGATCTTGGCAAACACACCTTTTCCGCGTCCGGGAGAATTTTTAATAATAAAACTGTCTCTGGTGTGAATTTTTTTCTTCTTTGGCACTCGGCCTCCCCACCTCAACCCTCATGTCTCTTTTATGAGTAGATCGGCATCCCATGCGCTCCGGACTCAGGCAACCGCCAAGAAAGATAAGACATCAAGAAGGTAGCGCGAGATATTTATATGACTCTTTGGAGGAAAGAAACCGGAGGGTGAAACTTTTCTGTATTAAGAAGTGAGACTATCAACGCTCTCGGGAAGAGAGGGCGTTTCCAACCACTTCACCCATTGCCCATATGCCAACCGCAACCGCAGCTCCGACAGGACCAGCGGCAAGGGCTCCAATCCCAGCAGACGCACCAACGCCGACAGCTTGGCCTGTGCGTTTCGCTTCGTTCTTATCTCGGCCCAGCGCTGAGGCAGTGGATTCAGCAATAAGCTGGGCGGCATCGGCCGCAATCAGCCAGGGTGTTGTTGCCGCTCGACTGGCAGCTTTGCTTGAAAGCTTTGCCGAAGCTTTTACGGCGAGTTTGGCAGCACCGGTGGTAACCACGCTCACCACAACTTTTGCTACAACGTCAGAAGCGTTTTCGATAAGCCAATCAACCTGCGAACTTTCGCGTTTGCCAGTGCGACACCAATTGACGAAATGCTCACAGTTATTCCACAGGATGTGATATTCGTGTTCACCGACACAATTCAACGCCCGGAGGGCGATCTCATCGGCATCAAAAGAAGTGGCAGAAGAGTAGACCTCAATTTGGCGGCCTTTGGAGA
>CAUZQN010000592.1:0-2817 GCA_963581605.1 uncultured Binatia bacterium (SeqCode) | reverse complement strand
GGTATCGAAGAATTATCTTCCCCTTTTCTGTCATTCTGAGCAGCGCGAAGAATCTCTCGGAGAGACCCTTCGCGGAGTTTATCCTGAGTGCAATCGAAGGGCTCAGGGTGACAAGGCTGTGGCATTCGGCATACAATCTTTTTGGAGGAACACCCATGCAAACCCAACACACCGGCAACGGGAGTAACGGAACATCCTTTTCCTGGCCTAGCGAGGGCGTAACGCGGGTGCCGTATCAGGTTTTTTTTGATCCGGACATTTACGCCCAAGAGCAGGCCAAACTCTTCCGGGGCCGGACGTGGAATTATGTCGCGCTCGAAGCTGAGGTCGCCCAGCCCGGCGATTTCAAATCGACCTTTATCGGTGACACGCCCATCGTTGTTACGCGCGATAAAGAAGGCGGGCTGCAGGCGTTTGTGAATCGTTGCGCACACCGGGGCGCACTGGTCTGTCGCGAGCTGTCCGGCAATCGTCCCACTCACACCTGCATCTACCACCAGTGGAGTTATGATCTCAAGGGTAATCTTATTGGCGTGCCGTTTAAGAAAGGTATAGGCGGGGTGGGTGGCTACGGCCCAGATTTTGATCTCTCCCGGCATGCCCTCCAAAAGCTGCGGGTCGCAGCCTACCGCGGACTTGTCTTTGCAACTTTCAGTCAGGAAGTTGAATCGCTTGAAGACTATTTGAGTCCTGTCATGTGTGAGTGGCTGGATCGGCTCTTCGACCGGCCTGTGCAGGTGCTGGGGTATACGCGCCAATGGGTAAACGCCAACTGGAAGCTGTATTTCGAGAATGTCAAAGACCCCTACCACGCGAGCCTGCTGCATCTATTCCATGCCACGTTTGGGCTCTATCGTTCATCCCAAGCTGGTGGCGTGATCCTGGACTCGCACTCTCGACACGACGTGCTACACGCCGAGCCCAGGGCGCAAGAGGACCTGTCTGCGTATGAATCTGGGCTGCATAGCTATCAGAAGGGTTATAAGCTGGCGGATCCGTCTGTCCTCAAAGGCCGACCGGAGTTTGAGGGCCTATTCATTCAAACAATTTTTCCGTGCCTCGTCGTTCAGCAGATCTCGAATACATTGGCCGTCCGGCAGCTCCTGCCCAAAGCGCCGGATCGGTTCGAGTTGATCTTTACCTATTTCGGGTATGAAGACGATGATGCGGAGTTGCGCGAGATCAGGCTGAAGCAAGCCAATCTAGTGGGACCGGCTGGACTGATTTCTATGGAAGACGGCTACGCCGCCGAGCTCGTACAGCAGTCGGTTACTAATGACTACAGCGCAGCCTCGTTTGTTGAAATGGGTGGAACCGGCGTCGCGAGCGAAGAGAGCCTGATAACGGAAACCGCTATTCGTGGTTTTTGGGGCTATTACCGTGATGCCATGGGCTTTCAGTCCGGAGCATAATCGGAGGAGTCATGAGCGTGATGAATGCCATTGAAACACGCTTTGCGGTCGAAGACCTGCTGTATGCCTATGTCGATTGCCTGGACCATAACCGGCTTGAGGAATGGCCGGATTTTTTTGTCGAAGACTGTCTGTACCAGATCATCCCGCATGAGAATGAATCTCAGGACCTGCCGATCTCACTCATCTATTGTGACAGTCGGGGTATGCTGCAGGATCGCGTGACCGCTCATCGCACAGCGAACTATTATGCCCCGCATTTATACCGACACATCGTCAGCGGTGTACGGATTCTTGGTGAAGAAGGCGGCGTGGTCTCCGCCCAGGCAAACTACGTCGTACTTCAGACGCATCTCGATCCGATCGACTACGGCAGCACCGAAGTCTATAGCGCGGGTGAGTATCGAGATAAAATTATTTTCACCGATGGCGTAGCAAAGTTAAAAGAGAAGATCGTTGTCGTTGACACGAGTCGCATTTCGTCGTTGTTAGTAACGCCGCTGTAGATGCCAATTGTTTGGGTGTTTGGAGGGGCGGCTGGCCGGTCACCCCGACGTCTGTCGTACTGCCCGTTTCCCGGCCACCCAAACTATCCCAAGCGAAATCACGCTCCACAGTCCCGCCCACACAAACGCTGGCACGGCTGTTATCTCCGCCAGAATAACGGCGTCTGTCCGCGCACCGATAAACAGAAAATCAGTCAGATCGTATACCGCATACAGCGCACTCGTCACTGCAAGGATGTCGACAATATAATGAGTGCCAGGAAAAGGTCGGCGCGACAGAAAAGCGAATGCTACTGCTGTGCCCAGACCAAAAGCTAAGCCAAATCCGTTACGAACAAAGAATATCGTGATCAGGCCAAAAAAGATCGCCAGCCCAAAGAAGACGGCCGAAGCCCATTCATCCCGCGTTGAGAGCAATAAGAGCAAGCCGCCGAAGAGCGCACTGCCGATATAGCCTGCCGCAGCAATGAAGAGCGAATTCCCGCCGGCATGTTGGACATAGCCCGACTGCCACGGTGTCACGACCATAGAGATCACCTGGCCACCAGTGAGGATTGTTGTCAGGGCATGGCTTGCTTCGTGGATGAAAACCACAAAAATTTTTACCGGATAGAGAAAAGGCGTATGCCAGAACACGAGAGACAGGAAGCCAATGCTGAGGAAAACAAGGAGCTGGCGGATATTCAAGCGTTGCTTATTCTGCATAGGTCTACTGTTCCTAAGCGGTTCTCATGAAGATAGATCCTCTGATATAGGCATAGGATATGTATGCATAGGATATGTCCTCGAGCGAGGAAGATGAACCACTAGGGCAAATCGGGCGATCCAGTGCTGTTTCGTGCGTATGGTCTGCGTCACCAGACTGAAGGAGGGAACAATGACTAAGAAGCTGATCTCGA
>CAUZQN010000591.1:0-2842 GCA_963581605.1 uncultured Binatia bacterium (SeqCode) | reverse complement strand
ATCCGCCTGATAACCGACCACCACCACAAGACGGCTCGGGTGGAGACGCTGGCTGGCTTGAATGACATGCGTGAGGAGTGGTTTCCCGGCCAAGCGATGCAGGACTTTGGCCTGGCTTGACTGCATACGGGTGCCTTTGCCCGCGGCAAGAATAATAACCCCGAGCTGTTCTCTCGATGGTGAGTTCGTCACGTCAGTAGCGCCCATCCCGAATGCATCCCTTCTCTAGTGTACCGTCTAAAACGGCGAGATCCAAAACGGCAAAATCCAGAATGGTTAGCTATTGTCAGCCGCATGGAGTCGATCCGGGAGTTTTTCAAACCAGGGTAAGACCAGGGTTTCATTGATGGAGTAGGTATAGGCATGGCCCCAGTCCGGCAGCTCCGTATACGTGAGACTTTCAAACTCTTGTCCTTGTAAAAAGTCCCGTGCCATGCGGGCGGAAGACACCGGAAAAATAAAATCCTTGGCGCCGTGTACGATGAAAATCGGAAGTGCGGTTGCCTGTTTATAATCGAGTCGGGGGAGGAGGACGCCGGCAATGGGCGCAATACCGACAAAAAGTTTGGGACAACTGATGCCGAGCGCGTACGAAAACGTACCGCCGTCAGAGAGTCCGCTGACCAGAATACGGCTGGTGTTGACTGCATATTCATCCATGACCTCTTCGAGTATGGCCAGGATAGAGCGGATATCCAGGCCCGGTTGCTGAACAGACCAGGTTTGGCCTAGCGACTTAGGCGAGAGGAGAATGAGTCCCTTGCTCTTGGCTATCCTCAGCCAGGTCAGCATATAATCGTCCCCTCGTCCATGTCCGCCGTGTAAGGTGACCACCAGCGGCCAGCGTTGGTTAGGGTCATAGTTCTCGGGAACATACAGCGAATATTCCGCATGTTTGTTGGTTTGGGGCCGATGCATGACGCCGGTCTGCACGCTACTTCCTTCGACCGGAGTCTCTAGTTCCGCTAGACGAGGCAGATCATCTGCAAGGAGCCAATACGGCTGAATGGGTGCTAGCTCGGACCGCAGGTCATATAACAGATATTTGCCTAACGAAAACACACGCCGGCTCTGCATATAGGCAACAATAAAATTGTGTGGAGAGCCGGTACGAAAGGATGTGTAAGCGTCTTCGAGATGTTCAAGGGCTTCGAGCCATTTTTTGTGAAACACGTCGCGGTTCGGTGGGATCTCCAGTTTCTCTGTCTCGGAGTTAATGGCGGGAAATAGATCTCCTACTTTTCCGACCAGTTCTTCCTGATGCTCGTTGATTTTGCCGAGATGAATCTGTTCTTGGAGCGCTTCGAACGTACGTAAGAACGACAGGATCTGCCTCGCATGCTGGGTAATGGTCTCTTGGTAGTGCTCTTCAACCGTCGCCATAGTCCGTCTCCTTCGGTGCAGAGCGAAGCTAGCAGCTTGGCTTTTGCAGTTGCAAGGGGGACGACCGTATGCCAAGGTAAAGACGGGTATGAAAACACCAGGAGCTGATCCCAAAGCCCTCCTTCGTACGCTCCCGTCCGTCGAAAGAATTCTTAGCGCTTCGGCGTTGCAGCCCATTCTGGCGCGCTATAATCGGACCTATATCACCGATACCATACGCAACGTGCTGGCGACTGCGCGTCGCGACATTCTGGCTGGAACAATTATCGACCAGGTGAAGGAGGACGATGTTGTCCAACGGGTAAATACAGTGCTCCGTCGCGAGGACCAGTCCCCGCTGCGTTCGGTCATCAATGCAACTGGAACGGTGCTGCATACAAATCTCGGCCGCGCGCTGCTGGCCAAGGAGGCGCTGGATGAAATGGTCCGAGTCGGCTCAACACCGGTGACGCTGGAATACGACATAGCTAAGGCCGGACGCGGCGACCGGGATGATGTCATTGAAGCCGACGTGCTTGCCCTGACGGGCGCGGAAGCGGCAACTGTTGTGAACAATAATGCGGCGGCAGTCCTGCTTGCGCTCAATACGTTGGCGGAAGGCAAGGAGGGCATTGTATCGCGCGGCGAGCTGATCGAGATTGGCGGCGCGTTTCGCATCCCGGATGTCATGCGCAAGAGCGGAGTTATTCTACGTGAAGTGGGAACGACCAATCGGACCCATCCCACAGATTATGCTGGTGCGATTTCTGCTGAGACCGGTGTGTTGCTGAAAGTCCATACCAGTAACTACCGTATCATTGGTTTTACTGCAGAAGTCGGGCTGGAAGAACTGGTTGTCTTAGGCAGAGAACACAACATTCCGGTGATGGAAGACCTTGGCGCAGGCGCGCTCATCGATCTGTCGCAATATGGCCTGCCAAAAGAACCCATTGTGGCTGAGCGGATTGCGAAAGGTGCGGACGTCGTCACCTTTAGTGGCGATAAACTGCTCGGCGGGCCACAAGCCGGACTCATTGTTGGTCGCAAAGAATGGATCGATCAGATCAAGACGAATCCCCTCAAACGCGCCTTACGGCTCGGCAAACTGACCCTGGCCGCGCTGAGTGCAACCTTGCGGCTGTACCGCCGCTCGCCCGATCTGCTTGAGGCCCTGCCTACTCTGCGTTGGCTGACCCGGCCGATAGAAGACATGGAGGCGGTTGCTGCGCAAGCCATACCGCTCCTTCGGAAAGCGCTTGGCGACGAATTCTCGATAACGGTTGACGACGCCATGGCACAGATCGGTAGCGGCGCTCTGCCTGAAGAAGAACTGCCAAGTAAAGTCATCGCCATTCGCCATCCCAGTCTATCCGCGGAGAAAATAGCGGCGCGTTTTCGGGACGCTGATCCACCGAATCCACCGATTTTGGGTCGTATTCATGACGGGACGTTTTTGCTCGACCTGCGCGGGATTTTTGAT
>CAUZQN010000590.1:0-2844 GCA_963581605.1 uncultured Binatia bacterium (SeqCode) | reverse complement strand
ATGAACCCCTACTGGATTTCGCGCAAGCGAAAAACCAGCGTCAATTCCAGGCTGCACTTGAATCCGTGCAGCAACAATGTGGACGCTCGTACCCGTTGATCATTAACGATGAGCCCATCACAACAGAGAAACAACTCATCTCTCGGAATCCTTCGCATCCAGAAACCGTCATTGGCCAGATTGCGCGGGCGCGGATTGAAGACGCCCAGCGGAGCGTCCAAGCGGCACAAGACGCCTTTCCCGCCTGGCGCGCGACTCCGGTCGAAAAGCGCATTGACATCCTGCTGCGGGCGGCTGATGAGATGCGTCGGCAACGGCTGGAGCTTGCAGCCTGGGAAGTGCTTGAGGCAGCCAAGCCCTGGTCTGAGGCCGATGCGGATGTGTGCGAGGCGATTGATTTTCTGGTCTATTACGCCCACGAAATGCGTCGCCTGGCGGTAGGCCAGCCGCTCGATAACGAGCCCGGCGAGGCCAACTCGTATTTCTATCAAGCCCGCGGGATTGCGGCGGTTATTGCGCCCTGGAATTTCCCTATGGCGATCCTGACCGGTATGACGGCCGCGGCGTTAGTGACCGGTAATAGCGTGATCATGAAACCTGCCGAGCAGACACCAGTCATTGCGGCCAAGCTGATGGACATCTTTAGGGGCGCGGGTCTACCGCCCGGAGTGTTGTCCTATCTGCCCGGTCTGGGCGAGGAGGTTGGGGAATATCTTGTCACCCATCCACGTATCAATATTATTGCTTTCACCGGATCACGTGAGGTGGGTTTACGCATCAACACCCTGGCCGCCCAAACCACCGAGGGCCAGCGCGGTATTAAAAAAGTAATTGCCGAAATGGGAGGCAAGAATGCCATCATTGTTGATAACGATGCCGCCCTCGATGAGGCAGTCCAGGGCACAGTTGTCTCGGCCTTTGTCTATGCCGGTCAGAAGTGTTCGGCCTGCTCGCGCGTCATCGTTGTTGAGCCCGCATATGAAATCTTCCTCAAGCGTCTGACCGAGGCCACCCGCAGCCTCTACATCGGCCCGGCGGAAACTCCGAGTACGGTCATCCCGCCCCTTATTGACCAAGCAGCACAGCAAAAGGTGCAGGACTATATTGCGATCGGTAAAGACGAGGGGTCTCTGGTTTTGCAGATGAGTACGCCTGCGGACGGGTATTATGTCGGGCCGGTTATCTTCACGGATATTTCTCGGCAGGTACGTATCGCCCAAGAGGAAATCTTTGGACCGGTCTTAACCGTTTTCAAGGCGGGCGACTTTGACGAGGCTCTCAGCATTGCTCTGGATAGCCCGTATGCACTCACGGGCGGGCTGTATTCTCGCAGCCCGGCGCACTTGGAACGCGCACGACAGGAATTTCGGGTCGGCAATCTCTACCTCAATCGAAAAATCATCGGCGCACTTGTGAACCGCCAACCGTTCGGCGGCCTGGGTTTGTCGGGGATAGGCTCCAAGGCCGGTGGCCCGGATTATCTGCTCCAGTTCCTGGAACCGCGAGCCGTTACCGAGTGTACGCTGCGCACAGGGTTCGCCCCGAGCTCTGATAGTGAACAGCGCATATTGTGAATGAGCGTGAGCCCGAATTATCAGGCTTAGGCTGAGCCAGAGGCGCATCCAGCGGGGGAGAGAGACTGTGGACGCTCAGGACGGAATGGCAGGATGTGCAGCTGGATGTGCAGCCGGCTGCATTTCTTCGGGTTGATCCGCAGTCGCCTCAGCAGGCAAAGTCACACAGAAGCAGGCCCCACCGGCTGGACAATTGTGCGGCTCGACTCGGCCGTCATGTGCTTCGACAATCTTCCTCACAATAAAAAGCCCGAGCCCTGTTCCTTCATGGCGTTGTGTGAACTCAGCGCGGTGAAACTTTTCAAACAGGTAAGGCCATTCGTCTGGGGCGATGCCGCCGCCGGTGTCTTGCACTTCAATAATAAGATGCTGTCCGGCTTGCCGGATGGACACCCTAACATGTCCGCCGGCTGGGGTGAACTTGAGTGCGTTTTGAATGAGATTCGCAAAGATCCTTTCTAAGGCAAGCGAGTCGCTCATCACGCACGGCAAGTGGTCGGGCAGTTCGAGCTGCAGCGTTTGGCGATGACGCAGAGCAACGGCCTCATATTGGTCGCAGACGTTTTGTACGATTATACCTATGTCTTGGCTTGTCTTATGCAGCACAAGATGTCCCGCCTCGACCTTCGCAAAGTCAAGGTAATTCATAATCAGCGACATGATAGTCAGCGCGTTACTCTTGAGTTGCGGAAGAAAACCAACCTCAGATTCCGGGCGGGCAGTCGGTTCTTCCTCTAACAGTAAGTCAATATAACCAAGAATCGCTGACAGCGGATTTCTAATGTCGTGGGCCAGCATGGCCAAAAAATCGGCTCGCTGTGTTTCGAGCGCCTTGCTGACGGAAATATCCCTGGCAATGGTGGAAAAGTACTCGACATTTCCGTCAGGCCCTTTGTGGGCCAAGATCACCTGGGATAAGGGGATCTCATGGCCGTCACGATGCAGGAGGGCCGTCTCTCCGCTCCAGACTCCTTTTTGTGCGGCAAGGGGTAAAATTTCACTAAATCGGATACGCACCCACTCCGGATGGTGTTCGAAAACTGAGAGATTTGTCTCGGGTTCGTCCTTTCCCATGCCGACCATACGCCGGCCCGCCTGATTCACATACATTGACCGGCGGTTGACATCCGCAATACCGATAAAGTCGGTCGTAGCCTCAAGAATGGCGAGCAACCGGGCTTCATTTGCTCGGCCCGTTGTCGCGCGCTCTCGGCGGCTTCAAGTTCGGTCACTCGACCGCGTAGGTGCTGAAGCTCTTGGAGGAGTTGCC
>CAUZQN010000589.1:0-2850 GCA_963581605.1 uncultured Binatia bacterium (SeqCode) | reverse complement strand
CTTCACCCGTGCGCTCGGCTCCATCGATATGGGACTGCTCAAAGTTTTGCAGCGACGCAGCCGCTTCGACGAGGCGGGCATGATGGACATCTCCAACGTAGATCTCGATAGTCAGATCCGGGCACGGGACGACCCACAACTTGTGACCATGCTTGCCAATCAGCTCTGGCACAGCGACAGCTCGTTCAAGCGCCCGTCTGCCAAATACTCGCTCTTGCTGGCCTGCATTGTGCCAGAGCAAGGTGGTGCAACGGAGTTCGCAGATATGCGGGCCGCACACGCGGCTCTGCCGGACGACAGAGCCGCCGAGATCGACGGACTCGTCGCCGAGCACTCAGCCTTTCACTCACGCATGCAGCTCGACGATCGGCAATACACACCGGAAGATCTCGCCAAATACCCGCCGGTGGAATGGCCCGTTGTCCGCGTGCATCCGGGCTCACACAGGAAGACCCTCTTCATCGGTGCCCATACGACGCGCATCCTGGGCTGGCCCGTGCCCGAAGGGCGTCTGCTCCTGGCTGATCTTTTGGAACACGCCACGCAGCGCTCGTTTGTGTATCGCCATACCTGGCAGCCGGGCGATCTGGTGATGTGGGACAACCGGGCCGTCTTGCATCGCGGACGCCGGTACGATCTCACGGAGAGGCGCGAGCTGCGACGCAGCACGACTCTAGATGCATGACGAGTGGCTGGACTGAATCTGGCCGCTCGTTCCCGTTGAGTTGTCCTGACGCTACTCTTCCCGCCTACCCTGTTTCTTGACAGGAAGAACGGCACAGAGGGATCTGGTAGGAGGATGCCCCGGCCCACATAATGTCAGGCTTCCTCCCTGTCGGCATCAGCCAAGAAAGCCGCCTCCTCCTTTAGAAGATCACTCCTTGTATGGGTCCGCCCTGGGTCCGTTTTACGGGTCATTATGCATTGTTTTGCACGATTCTGCACACTGTAAGTCTGCTAAATCATGGAATTTACTGATAGTGCGGCAAAGATCGCACTCTAGAGCTCGTGAGTTCAATTCTCATCGGCTCCACTTTCTTTTCAAAAACTTGAGAACTCAATGAAGACTGGCCTCGATGTCTTTCCACGGGCTTCGGGCTAGCCGAGTGGCGATTTAAAGACGCGATTGGGCCACCAGCGCCCTACGGCGCCGCTTGAAGAATCCCCAAATCAGCTAACCGTAGTAATGACCTGATTCCCCTTGAGCTGGGCGGAGACCGTGGCCGCCTCCATCAACAGGTTCAACCTTGCTTGGACAACCCGCCCACCGGGCACTCCAGAGAGCGCCCATTCGAGTCTGTTATGGCGTAGCTCCCGTCCTGGCTGCTTTCATTCGCTAGTATCATACTGAGCTCCTTTAGTAGTTCCTTTATGCCTTATTAGTCAGAACTGGTCCAAAAAAAGAAAACACAATACATACGAAACAGACAAAAACCGTCTTATCTTACGAACGTCATAAGCTTATAGGGATCTTGGAAGGGGCCTAGGGGATTGGTCTCGTGTTTCTTCTGTACAATTTGTGGCGTCCCGCTCGACAACTTATACACGACTCGATCGTCAACCATCACAATTTGTGGAATGAAGCTCCAGCCCGTTATGGTGCGATGGCGGGTGAAGCGTAGTATGTCGAGCAGCACCTTGCCTTCTCGCTTCGTTTGCATGCGCCCGAGTTTCACCTCATAGGCCGCACAACGCTCGCGGACCTGAAGGCATTCTTGGACTCCTTCCGGCAAGTCCTCGACCGTAATATTGGAATTCGCCGGCATGAAGGCGTGCAGGACTTCACGGTAACTGCGTATCGTCACATTCGGATTGGAATACGGATCGAGGCCTAATTCTTTGAGGTCGGCGGTCGACGTCTTGTACGGGATAATTGCCTCGTACGCCTTGCGCGCGTCGGCAAATGTTTCAAGCTTAGACACATTGGTCTCCGGCGATTTGGGCAGGAGCGTCGCACATCCAAATACTGAAGACAGAGAAAAACAAAGAACCCACAGGAGAAACTGCATCAATCCAACCTCCACCTCATCCCCTTGGTGGCAATCCTAGCATACCAGCGTCCCATGTGTGAACTATGTGAATTATGTGAAACGTGTCTGCCAGAGGGAGTCTTTTGCCATGGGCGATGAATACCAGGATCCCAATGCCGGCTGTTGCATTCAGGAATGCGTGGGAGACTCTCGTCTATATTTTCGCAGCCACCCCTTTTGCAGTCCAGTGGTGACAAATGCGGTCAGCGACTGACCAACGATTTGATCAAATTCAACAACGTGCGCATCGTGTGGATGTCGCAGACAGGCGTGTGGTTGATCTTCGATAAATCCAAGCCGCGTCAGTAAATCTTGAATCGAGGCAAAGCGCAGCATCTCCTCTTGGGAAAGACGCTGCGTTTCCCGGGGCTGCAGCTCGTTCACGTCCACCGCGCGGGAGAGGGTTTCAACATCGTACCACCCCCGGAACTGTGCCCCGTCCCATTCAACAGCCACCAGGTCCATGCCAACCGAGATATCGATCACCCGACCTGAGTCCGGACCCTCGACACGAAATCCACCGCCTAAGTCAAGAATCGACTGCTCTCTGAGGGATACCCGATCTCCAATGTCAACAATGAAGGCCATACTGGTCCTGCTGGTCTTATGTTCTACTTATGCTACGTAGAATCTTATCGCAATCCAATATCGAGCACAGGAGACCAGAATTATGGCAGTCAAGCGTCCGAGTATTGAAGAGTTAGCCGATATCGCAGCGGGTTATGCGCTGAGTTTAACCGAGCAGGATCTTGAATCTTTTCAAGGACTGATGAGTGGCGTGCTGGCCTCCTATGCTCGCCTGGATGAACTCACCGAACCA
>CAUZQN010000588.1:0-2856 GCA_963581605.1 uncultured Binatia bacterium (SeqCode) | reverse complement strand
CGCTTGCGGATCGAAGCTGTGCTCGTCGACGTGTAGCGGCTTCTCATTCGGCATGACGGTGACAAACGGCTCAGGCTGATACCGCTCGTTCAGAACTTCCCAGACCGCGTCCCCATCCCCTTGTTGCAGGAGGCTGGCATGCAGAGGTATTTGAACACGCATGCCACAACGAAACGGACCAACGGCTGGCACAAACTGCGGCTCATGCTGCAGCAGACTATACTTGGTCATTTCGGGCACATGTTTGTGCACCCGCTCAAGCGCATACGGCGCTTCGTACACCAGCGCGTCTAATGCCAGCTTTGGGTCCTCCCATTTTTCAATCAGCTTACGTCCTCCACCCGAAGAGCCGGATAGGGCATGCACCGAGAGAGCCGCATCTTTCGCAATGAGCCCAGCATCAATCAACGGCCGCGTCAGCAAAAGAAAGGCGGAAGGGTAGCAACCGGGATTGGCAACGTATTTGGCTTGACGAATGGCGTCACGTTGGTCTGGCTGTAATTCCGGCAAACCATATACCCAGCCGTCCTGCACTCGGTGGGCGGTACTGGCATCGATCAGACGAGTGTCTACCTGAGCTGCCCAACCGGCGGCCTCACGCGAGGCATCATCAGGCAGACAGAGAATAGCGACATCGGCTTCACACAACAGCTCACGACGTGCATCCCGACTCTTACGCTGCTCTTCAGGCAGAGTCAGCAACTCGACATCGTTCCGCCCTGCCATCCATTCTCGGATACGCAGTCCTGTCGTGCCAACATGGCCATCGATATAGACCTTCGGGGGCATGCTTCTCGCCTTCTTAGCCTTCCAGAGTTTTTCTATCATACTGCCTGCGCTACCTTTCCAGCAACGGGGAGGGCAACGGGCATCTCGCAACTGAACGCTCACTCATTATCCCTTGACAGATCGCTTCTGGGTATGCGAAACCTAGCCATCAGCGAATCTCGTAAACCAAGGAAGCAATTCCTTTTTAAAGAGGAGGGCCGTATGGCAAAATTACGTATAATCTCGGCAGACTCGCACATGATGGAGCCGGCCGATTTGTGGCAGCAGCGCTTGGACAACAAATTTCGTGACCAAGCACCGAAAGTCATCGAAAACCCAAAGAATCCTGGTTACATCTTTGTGGCCGATGGGATCGAGCCCTTTCCGGTCGCCGGAGGATTCGGGGCTGGGCGATCCGGAGAAGAGCTCAAAGATCATATGAGCAAAGGCTATGAAGCCGCCCGCCCGAGTGGCTGGGACCCGGTGGAGCGCATTAAAGACCAAGAGATCGATGGGGTTGAGGCAGAGGTTCTATATACCACGCTAGGCATGCCGCTCTTCGGCCTCGCCAATGCCGATCTGCAACGCGCTTGCTTCCGATCCTATAACGA
Source organism: uncultured Binatia bacterium (SeqCode) (assembly GCA_963581605.1). Classification (GTDB taxonomy): domain Bacteria; phylum Desulfobacterota; class Binatia; order Bin18; family Bin18; genus Bin18. The sequence continues at coordinate 1,477 of CAUZQN010000588.1, read as the reverse complement.
TTGGGTGGCTGAGTTCTGCTCGCACAATCCCAAACGACTGTATGGCATCAGCCTGATCTCACTCGAAGATATTGACGCCGGGGTCAAAGAGTTGGAACGGACGCAGAAACAGGGCATGCGGGGCGCCATGATTTGGGGCTCACCGCCGGAAGACAAACCCTATAACAGTCGCGAATATGATCCCTTCTGGCAGGCCGCTTCGGAACTCCACATGCCCCTCTCACTCCACGTGATTACCGGTAAGAGCAAAGAGAGCAAAGTCGATTTTTCTCGGATCAGCTTGTTCTATATGAACCTCATCCATGAGGTCCAGCGTTCGCTGTCTACGCTCGTTTTTGGTGGCGTTTTAGAGCGCTTCCCGCAACTCAAAATCGTGTCGGCAGAGAATGACACCGGCTGGTTCCCGCATTTCATGTATCGCATGGATCACGCACACGAGAAATTCCATGCCATGGAAAAAGAACCCCTGCCTATGAAGCCGAGCGAATATGTCCGGCGACAGGTGTGGGCTACGTTCCAAGACGACCCTGTCGGACCGGCTACGTATAAGATTTTTGGGGAGGACAACTATATGTGGGCCTCAGACTTTCCGCATACAGACTCCACCTGGCCGGAATCCCGACAGTCGATCAAAAAGGATTTTGACGGCGTGCCGGAAGACGTGACGCGCAAGATCGTTTTTGAGAATGCAATCAAGGCCTATCGGATGGATATAGATTAAGACACAAACAGGGCGTGCAGCCGGGCGCCCCGACCATACCCTGAGAACAAAAGGGTCAGGAATTACTTCTGGCCCTTTACTTTTCTAGCGCAGATGGTTTTCCTTCCAGCGCTGCGTAAGCCGCAAGAGGGTTGAGCCCAGCATACGGATCGGTTAGGATTTATGAAAGATAGAGAGAGCTTAGGTGGTTAAGCGGCATCAAAGGAGGAAAAAGTCTGATGCGTGTTCCGAGAAGGATCTTGAGTATATTCGTTGGGATTATAGCTGTGTGCTGGCTACTTCCCGCAGTTGTTCAGGCATGTCGCTGTCTTGCGCCCCCAACGTCGCATTTTGGGCTGCAAAAGTCAGACGTCGTCTTTGTGGGCAAAGCGACTAACGTTGAAATGATAGCAGCAGACGGCTGGCTGTACGGCGCACTCAAGCAGGCCATGGGATCGCGCTACTACGAGTTTGAGACTGTACGCGTAACACTGGACGTCAAAACTCCGATTAAGGCGGCAGACGAATCTCCAGTGATTATCGAAACGTCTGCATCAACAGAACTGTGTGGGATACCGTTTAAGGAAGGGCAAGAATACCTGGTGTATGCTTACAACACTCCCGAGGGCGAGTTAAAGACGGATATGTGCACCCGGACCGACACTGTCGCCCGAGCGGCTGAAGACATTGCAAAATTAGTCAAAGAATAAGATCTCCCTCTTTCAAGAAGGTGATAATCTCCTCAAACGCTCGGGGGTCCTGCATAAAGAACAAATG
>CAUZQN010000587.1:0-2865 GCA_963581605.1 uncultured Binatia bacterium (SeqCode) | reverse complement strand
ATGCCCTTAGCCGCGATTGGTGTTTTTCTGCTCTGGCTCGACTGGTTCGGATTTAACGGCGGTTCCGTCCTTTCTGCCGACCCTAATCTTGTCTCCTTAACCCTGGTCACCACCTGCCTTGCCGCTTCCGCCGGCGGTGTCAGCGCGATGTTGACCGCGTGGATACTCTTGCACAAACCAGACCTGCCCATGGCCTTAAATGGTGTCTTGGCTGGACTAGTCGGCCTCCCCAAGGAGTTCCGCTATCGGGCTGACCGGCGATCAATCAGGGACGGCATCAGCGCCGTGTCTCCGTACGGAAGAGACGTAATACGCGGGCAGGGTAGACGATCTACCCTGCCCTCTCTCACATACGAGCCTCTCAGGGCAGCGCTTCCTCTTCTGAGAGTCTCCGAAACGACAAGCCGCTGAGATGAAAGACGGAATGCATTAAGTGCATCACCTCTCGCCGCTGTACTCCAAGCATCATTATGAATGCGCTCCAAGAACGTCTCGAAGCTCTGTTTACCGTTGGTGCAGAAATCTCGTCAACACTGCAGCTTGAGGAAGTTTTGCAGCGCATCGTCGCTCATGCCTGTCGCCTCATGGCCGCGCGCGTGTCCTCTATCCTCCTGCTTGATTCTGAAGAAGGGACCTTACGTCCTGCGGCCACTCATGGCGCTAGCGAGGAATATCTTGCCCAGCCGGCTCGCGAGGTGGCAACAAGCCTGACCGGCGAAGTCATTAAAACCGGGAGGCCGCTCTACACTCCCGATGTCCGCAAAGAAACACGCTACCGGGTTGCCGACTTAGCCCGGCGTGAGGGATTGTGCTCCCTGCTTTCCGTTCCGCTCCGGACTAAGACCGATATTATCGGCGTGCTGAATGTATACACGACTGAGCCACGCTGCTTTGAGAAGAGTGACATCCGTCTGCTCACCCTCCTTGCCAGCCAATCCGCCATCGCCATTGAGAATGCAACCTTGCACCGAGAAGAACTGCAGTCTAGAGAGCAGCTGCGTCAGTCCGAAAAATTGGCAGCCTTGGGCAAACTCTCAGCCGGCCTTGCCCACGAACTCCGTAACCCGTTGAACACAGTCAGCATGCTTATTTATGCCATGGCGCAGGACAGAACATCTGAGAGTCCACTCGATAATGCGTTGACCGATGATCTCAGTGTTATCCAGGACGAGTTACAGCGCATGAAGCTCTTGCTTGAGCAGTTTCTGGAATTCGCCCGTCCGCGATCGCCCCATTTTCAACGTGAACGGCTCGAAGAAATCATGCAGGAGACCCTGCTGTTGATCGGACCGGAAGCGCGTATTCGCGAGATCATGATCTGTAAAGAGTGGGCGCAGGAGCTGCCCCTGGCCTGGGTGGACGGTGCTCAGATCAAACAAGTCTTCCTCAACCTCTTGCTCAACGCCCTCCAGGCTATGGCACGAGGGGGAACACTCACGGTCCGGATCACGACCAGCGGTGGCAGCTTCCTGGTTACCATAGCCGACGAAGGAGAAGGTGTCTCACCCCTGGTTCGGTCCCAGCTTTTTGATCCATTTTTTACCACCAAAGAAGGCGGTACAGGTCTCGGGCTGTCCATATCGCAACGTATTGTTGAAGGACACAACGGCCGACTCCGACTCTTTTCCAAACCGGGGCAGGGCACAACGGTCGTCATCCGGCTGCCACTATAACACTATGGAAAAAATTCTTATTGTTGATGATAAACGCAACGTCCATTACTCCTTTCGGCGCGTTCTGGGCCAGGAATACGAAATCCTGTCTGCCTTTTCAGGCGACGAAGCCCTCAGCAAGATAGACGATCCCGCCTTACGCCTGATCCTCATGGACGTCCGCATGCCAAACCGTGACGGGCTGGATACGCTGGAAGAAGTCAAACAGCGCCGACCAAGCATCCCGGTTATCATGATGACGGCCTTTGTGTCCGCCGAGACAGCCATCCGTTCGACAACGCTAGACGCCGACGACTATCTGGTGAAGCCGTTTGACGTCGTAGCCCTCAAGCAACTTATTGCGCAGACTCTGCAAAAACACGCCTCCGTAGAAATGCCACAGCAGCCGCCTCAAGCCATTTCCGAGACGCGTCCGCCGGATGCCGTACCCATGCTGGGCAACAGCCGGGCCATGCAGGAGGTGTATAAGATTATCGGCAAGAGTGCCGCCCGAGATGTCACCGTGCTCATCACAGGCGAGAGCGGCACCGGCAAAGAGCTCGTTGCCCGTGCGCTGCATACCTATTCCCAACGGAGTAAGGGCCCCTTCCTGGCCATCAACTGTGCCGCGATTCCGGACGCTCTGCTCGAAAGTGAACTCTTTGGATTCGAAAAGGGCGCCTTCTCCGGTGCGGTGGAATCGCGGCCGGGGAAGTTCGAACTGGCCCATGGCGGGACACTGTTCTTGGATGAAATCGGCGACATGCCACCGCTGTTGCAGTCCAAACTGCTGCGTGTCTTACAAGAGCGAGAGATATCCCGGTTAGGCGGTCGGCAGCCACGACACATTGATATACGGATTATCGCGGCAACAAACCAATCCCTCGACAGACTTATGCAGGAGGGGCGTTTTCGCCAAGACCTGTATTATCGTCTCGATGTCGTCCGCATCAATCTGCCCCCTTTGCGCGAGCGAGGCGACGACATCCTCCTCATCGCGAACCATCTGCTACAGCTCCACACCAACCATGGGCAGGCTGGGAAGGATAAGAAAGATAAGACGTTCGGACCTCAAGGATTTTCTCCCACAGCGTGTGAAAAGCTGCTCTCCTATACCTGGCCGGGTAATGTGCGCGAGCTTGAGAATATTATTGCGCAGGCCGTGCTCAATACACGCGGGTCCTTGATTACCGAAGACGACCTACCCTTGCAT
>CAUZQN010000586.1:0-2866 GCA_963581605.1 uncultured Binatia bacterium (SeqCode) | reverse complement strand
ATAATCATCGGTTTCCGCCCGAACTAATTAGCCATGCCGTCTGGCTGTATCATCAGCCTCAGCTTCCGTAAGGTCGAAGAACTCTTAGCCGAGCGTGGCATCATCGTGAGCTATGAAGCGATCCGGCACTGGTGTCTCAAATTCGGGTCCACGTTCGCCAAGAAGCTTCGGTGTCGGAGAGGACGTCCAGGCGACACCTGGCATCTCGACGAGCTGTTCATCCGCATCAGGGGCGGGCGCTACTACTTATGGCGCGCCGTCGACCAGGATGGCCAGACGCTCGACATTCTCGTGCAGAAACGGCGCAATACAGGCGCGGCTAAGAGCTTCTTTCGCAAGTTGTTGAAGGGCTTACAGTACGTCCCCAACCGACTGGTTACCGATAAACTCCGTAGCTACGGGGCTGCCCACCGAGTCAGTATGCCGTCCGTGCATCACTGCACCACGCAGTATGCCAACAACCGCGCCGAAGTCTCCCATCAACCCACCCGCCAGCGCGAACATCATATGAGACGATTCAAATCCCTTCGACACGTCCAACGCTTTCTCTCAACTCATGTTCCTATCAACAATCTCTTTCGGGTGAGCCGACACCTTATGCAGGTGGCTCACTATCGATTGTTTCGAGAGCGGGCGTTTGCGACCTGGCAAGAAGTGACAACAGGGCTGGCAGTAGCGTAAGGAGGGACTCTGGCCTCACTCACATTGCATGAGATTCGTGTTGCACCTCAACAACTTGACAGAACCAGGCCGTGGTCTGTGGCATGGAGCCCGATCAGGTCGTCCAGATTGTCACTACGGAGCCGTTGGTCTGATAGAGCATGCCGGTATGATAGGAACACGACGGCGGGATAGACCTGTGATTCTTCTACCCTGTTCGCCGTCGCAGCCGGTTCCCACACACGTGGGGATCTCTATCTGAACGAAAGTATCTTTATCAGACGTTTTTTTGATACAAGGGAGTTGGGGGAGCACAAGGGCATCGTTCTTGGCGCCCATGAGCCCCGAAAAGTTTTTGTTGAACACCATGATCTTGCGGAGAAGTCCCTCAACAGATTACGAATCCGACGCAAAGGAGGCATGTATGCGAGGAAAAGTAGGGCAATGGCAGACCCGTACACGAGGCACGAGATCAGGCTCGGTGTTGTGCGCTTTCCTTCTACTCGCACTTGGGGGGGCGCTTGGCGCGGCGAGTGCCGCTGAAGACAAGAGCTACGAAGCGCTCCGACAGTGGCTTGACCAGTATCGAGAAACCCAGCCAGCGTTTGAGCCGGGCCAGACGCTGACGCTGAAAGATCGGTACGCCCTGGAGCCGTTCCTCCCCCAATCCGTCTGGCCGTATTACTTTTTTGACGGGATGGAAATGGAGATTACGGAGACGGGTCAGTATCCGTTTCCGCCGGGGTGGGGCCAGCAGGTCCCGACTGACTATCACCTGGATGCAGCCGGGGTCTTGGTCAATTTTAAAGGTGGGGGCTTTCCGTTTCCCTCTATTGATCCCGATGATCCGCAAGCAGCGGTCAAGGTCATTTGGAATATGATGTGGGAGCCCGGGACGAACGATCATTCGATGGAGATGCGGACCTGGTCACGGAGTGAACATGGGAAGCTCGACCGGAGGTTTGAATTCGTCTCGACCCAGGCCGAGTATGCGCTCGGCGACGAGAGCCTTGTGCCCGGCTATGAAGAAGTGCGCAGCAAGATGTCCATGGAATTCATCTCGCCGCGGGATGTGGCCGGTACCAAGCAGTTAACCATCATCTACCTTGATCATTATAAAGAGAACAGAGGATGGATGTATTCGCCAGCGCAGCGCAAACCTCGTCGGGTCCTCGCCTCAGAGCGAACCAGCGAAATGATGGGCATGGATTTTACCATGGAAGATATGATGGGGTTTGGTGGGAAAGTCCATGAACAAGATTGGACCTACTTGGGGCGTAAAAAGATCTTAGCCACCATGAACCTCAAGACGAACCCTCCGGCGGGCGGGCCGCATCTGTGGGTGCCGCACCAGGTTCGGTGGGAGCTCCGTGATACGCACGTGGTGCTGATCGATCCGAAAAAAGATAGCCATCCGTATAGCCATAAGGTGGTGTTTGTTGACGCGGAAACGTATGTGACCCACTGGATGGTCGCCTTTGACCGCCAAGATGATCAGCTCTTGCGGTTGCAGCAGCACTTCCGGAAATATACGGAGGGCTATACGGAGGAACCCGCCACGCAAGCGCCTCATATGAAAATGGACCTCTCGCACAACCACGGTCATCACGTGTTCCTCCATATCGGCGAGACCGATATCAATGCCAAGAAGCCGCATGCGACGTTTATGCACTGTTACGCCGTCAAGAAAAAATATTCACCCGGCCGGGCGAAGCAGGCGTTCTCGCTGCGGAATATGGCCAGTGGCCGCCGCTAATCCGCCGAGCTGATTCTATGGACTTCCTGGACTAAACCGTACGGCCGAGGTGCTCGACGGAACCATAGATGAACCAGGACGTTACGTGCATTCTGCTGTCACTGAGTGCGATTGAGAGTGATTGAGGTCTACGTCGTGTACTGACAGCAAAAACGGCAGCAACGGTATATCAGTGGCAGGAGAAACGGCAGCAAATTCTTTCTTTGCTTTATTAGCCTTTCTCTCATTTGACTCGCGACCGAGCCATACTCCCTCTCCGTTCACAGCCCGATCAGTAATCTCTTTCGGATCGGACAACACCCTTATGAAGGCGGCCCACTATCGGTTGTTTCGCGAGCGGGCGTTTGCTGCCTGGCAAGACGTGACAACGGGAATGGAGGCAGCCTAAGGTCGACTCTTATGCCCCTATCATTTTGCGTGAGTTTCGTACTCATCCGCGATAACTTGACA
>CAUZQN010000585.1:0-2871 GCA_963581605.1 uncultured Binatia bacterium (SeqCode) | reverse complement strand
ATTGCCACTGACGTTCATCATCCGTTGGCTCAATCTGAAAATAATTCTTCAGTAGCTCAATAAGGGGCAGAAATGGAGACGCTTTCCCGTGTGAGGCCGCGAAAGCTTCGAAGACCAAATATTCGCTCTGCGAGGCCAGCTTAAACTCATAGAATAGCCGCGACTTTCCCAGTCCTGGCTCGCCCATCACTCCGACAATCTGACCATGTCCGGCTTTGCCTTGATCCAAAGCTGCCTGTGTCTGCTCCATTTCACTGTGGCGACCAACAAAGCGAGTCAGGCCCCGTCGTGCTGAGACTTGGAGACGAGTTCTGAGCGGTCCAGCACCAGTTACCTCGTAGACACGCAGAGGCTCGTCCACTCCTTTGATCTGCGTTTTGCGTAAATCTTTGAACTCAAAATATCCGTCGGTGAGTTTGTGAGTGTAATCACTCACGAGAATAGAACCAGAAGACGCTAACTGCTCCATTCGGGCTGCCAGGTTGGTCGAATGGCCTACGGGCACGTAGTCGGTATGGAGATCGTCCTTGCGAATAGACCGCAGCACCACTTCTCCTGTGTTTATTCCGACCCGCATCATGAGTGGTGGTCGGCCCTGCTCTCGTAGAGTATCCGCATACCCTCGCATCTCTTCCTGCATCCGCAGCGCTGCATACAACGCTCGCTGCGGGTGGTCTTCATGGGCGATTGGTGCCCCGAACAATGCAAAGATCCCATCCCCCAACGGCTGCGACACATAGCCATCATAACGATGCACGGCGTCCATCATCAGTTGCAGCGCGGGGTCGATAATGGCGCGGGCGTCTTCCGGATCGAGGCCTTCGATCAGTGCCGTCGAACCTTTGAGGTCGGCAAACAGAGCGGTGATAGTTTTGCGTTCACCATTGGCTGCACCACGGGATTCCATCGCCGCTTGTTCCGCCCGAATGCGCTCGGCTAAGTGCTGTGGAGTGTAGCTGGCTGGGGATTGGGGGTTCGGGGTTGGGGCGACGATGGGGTTTCATCACGAGCGCCGTTCCATATGAGACCGCGTCCTTCGTCGTCTTGGGCTTCGGGATGAGCGTAGAGGAGTTCTTCCTTGAGATCCTCCAAGAAGTCATCATCCAGCTCAAATTGTCTTTTGAGTGCGCGGTAGGTCACTCGCCCACGTTGACGTAAAAGATCGACAACCTGGTCAAGCACGCTATACAAATCCATATGGTTTCCCTGGTTAGAGGAGATTATATGCGAGCGTTGGAGGGAGGGCCACAGGCAGGAGTGTCGGCTTACGCTAAGCCGACCTACGGGATATCCCTCGTGCGTACAGCGCACGATACAAAAAACCGCTTGCTTCAACGAATGACTCGTGATGTGGTCGGGGGCACAGACTTAATTCACACAAAGGAGGACGAACGTATGAGTACAATGGTCTTGATCGAACTGACGGTGAAGCCTGAATCTGTGGACGATATGAAGGCACTCATGAAGGAGCTACTGCCTGACACACGTGCCTATGACGGCTGCCAGAGTGTCGATTTCTACGATAACACCGAAACCAAAGGCAGCATGGTCTTGTATGAAATCTGGGATTCGAAAGCACATCAGGAACGCTATTTAGGCTGGCGAACTGAAACCGGCACCTTGGACCGGCTCGGAGCGCTCGTGGCTGCCCAACCGAATATCCAATATTTCGATAAGGTGGATGCGTAAAAAGCCCTCTCCCTCAAGGGCCCTCAAGGGAGAGGGAACTCGTCCCGAGGCGACCCTCCTAATCCGCCGGAGATAAAATCACAACCGGAATATTGCGCTCTGTGCGGGCTTGGTAGAGATCAAAACTCCCGTACATGGCTGTCAGTTTTGGCCACAAGGCAGCCTTTTCTTCTTCATTTGCCCTACGAGCTCGCACCTTGCGCTTCTCTTTGCCAATCTCGATCTCCGCTTCTGGGTGGGCTTCAAGATTTCTGAACCACAAGGGATTCGTTGACATTCCGCCTTGCGAGGCCACAACAATAATATTCCCGTTGTCTTCAAGGTAGAGCAAGGGAGCAGTCCGTGGCTGTCCGGATTTTCGGCCCGTCGTTGTGAGAAGCACCACTGGGGCACCGCCGGCAGTCCCCCCTATTTTGCCTCCAGACATCCGGTATACCCACGTGTTCAGTAGAGAGGCCGGCTTCAATATCGTTTTAAGTAGCTTTTGCTGAATCGGACTCAGGGGCTTCACGGCTGTGGTACTCATCTGGCTGCCTCCTCTCTACACTGGAAACGTGAGTTATTTCGCCACGGAAACGCGGGCCGGCTCTTCGTGTCGCTCAGGACGGCGGACGGCCTCCCGGCTGGGAGGCCGTCCGCGCGCGTCGATAGCCTGCAGCCGGATGCGGTTCGCTCAGGCGTGCGTGTCCGACTCCGTAGAGTTTCTCGCGGAGTGTTCCCTCTTGATACTCTGTTCGCATCAATCCGTGCTGCTGGAGTACGGGGACCACCCCATCAACAAAGTCTTCATATGTACAGACCGTAGGTCAGGTTAGCGGAGCGTAACCTGACACCTGGCCCTCGGTGCGCGGGGGCACACCCTACGAAAAAGGGCAACAACACAGGGCACCACACACCTTTATGCCGCCTTCAGCCAGCGTTGCGACATATCGCTAAATTCTTCCCGCAAGGCAGGCATGACATCGGAGGCAAACAGATCCATATTTTTGATTACACGATAATGGGGCATGTCCCCGACGTGCAGCAGCGGCAGCAAGAGTCCGAAACCGAGTTCTTTCACATAATGCGCAAGCCGGTCTCGAACAGTTTTGGCGCTGCCAACAACACAGTAGCCTCGCTCGTTGAGCTGTTTGAAGCTCATACTTCCATAATCGAAATCATCCGCACGGGCCATAATGCGCT
>CAUZQN010000584.1:0-2871 GCA_963581605.1 uncultured Binatia bacterium (SeqCode) | reverse complement strand
CGGCAAGCAAACGTCTCATTTTCTCATCTTCCTGCGAAAAAAATAAAGTCGGCTTACCGACCCCCTTGCAAACGCTGCTCTAGAAATTCAACGTATTGTTGCCAACGGCGGTCACGCTCCTGAAGTGCGTCAACAGCAGCTTGGGTCAAACCGACCACAGCCTTGGGGTCGTTAGGCTCAACATAGTGAACCGCAGGGAGGGATGGTCGCGGGGGGGGGGGATGAGGTCGCCCACTGTGAGCACCCCGAGAGCCACACGGCGACCAACCACCACCGCCCACAATGTCGGAGTGTGAAGCAACGCATAGGCGTTCTCTTACGTCTTTGCTACATATGGCACCATACCGTGTTTGACAAGCCGGCGCCTCTCAAAATGAAAATCGCAGGAGGAGTAAGACCATGAAACTGTCGGAAATCGCAGCGCGCCTGGAATGTAAGCTGCAAGGAAATGGCGACCTGCCCATTGCAGGAATGAAGACCATAGATGAGGCCGGGCCTGAAGATCTGACGTTTGTCGCCAATAAAAAATACTTTGCAAAATTGCCCGCTACCCGAGCGGCCGCCGTTATTCTGCCGACCGACGCACCTGCGGTAGCACTGCCGTCTCTCCGAACGGAAAACCCGGACCTGGCTGTCGCGCAAGTGCTGAGCTGGTTCCATCCTCCCTACGTTCCGCCGGAAGGTATCCATCCCACAGCCGTCATTGCGCTATCAGCACACCTCGGTGAGCATGCGTCGATTGGTCCGTATGTGGTGATCGGCGACGACGTAGTGATTGGCGATCACGTCCGGCTCTTTGCTCACGTCGTGATTTATCCCCGGGTGCAAATTGGCAATGATTTTATTGCCCATGCCGGAGCAGTGGTTCGTGAGCGCGTGCTGATAGGTAACAACGTCGTGCTGCAGAGCGGTGTGGTCGTCGGTGGAGATGGGTTTGGCTACGTGCCCTTGCCTGATGGGTCCGTTATCTCTAAGCCGCAAGCCGGTACGGTTGAACTCCAAGACGGAGTTGAAATCGGGGCAAACACGACCATTGATCGAGCGACCATGGGGACAACGCGGGTACGCAAGGGGACGAAAATCGATAATCTGGTCCAGATTGGTCATGGATCTGATATCGGCGAGTCTGCCTTTTTAGCTGCTCAGGTAGGCCTCGCCGGCAGTACGACGCTGGAGGACCGCGTACAACTCGGCGGACAGGTCGGCGTGGCTGGACATCTCACGGTTGGAAAGAACTCTAGGGTGGTTGCCCAAAGCGGGATCCCAAACGACGTGCCAGCCAATAGCACTATCGCTGGCTATCCTGCAGTGAATGTCCTCTCCTGGCGACGTTACTCCGCCGCTCTTCCCAAGCTGCCGGAGTTGTTGCGCCGGGTGCGTAAACTTGAACAGGAAATAGGAGAGTTGAGGAAAACGAGCGAGTAGCACCCCCTCTCAAGCAGAAGCCGTTCTACTTAAGTCTGATATATAGATACTTTCAGGCGTGTGTAGCTTGGCCCATGTGCAAAGATCGACAAGATGGAGAGAGCAATGCCGCTCGAACCTGGACGGGATCAAAATCGAGAGTCAGACAAATATTCTCAAATGAAAAAGGCCAGCGCTGATCTTGAGCTAAGATCCAATCCAAGGCGGCCCGGTATGCTGGCCGACTGGAATGATTATCAATCCGATAATACCGCTCCACACATCCTGCCGCGTCCTTGAGAACGGCGAGCATCAAGCGTTTCTCTCCTTGTTGGCAGTATATGCGGCCGAGTGCAGTCAGAAATATTGATGGAGATTCGATAGCCGAGTCAGATGCCCCGCCGATAACCAAACCGTCCTGCCTCGCCATACTTGCGCCTCCTTATATAAACAGTACGGGCGGAAGGAGAAATTGGGCCGAGTCTGGCGTAGCTTCCTGCTTCAAGAGAAGAGGCAAAAGAGGCCGATAGTGTGAGGCTTAATGCCGGACTGTTTCGTCGCGTTCCCGCAGCCAGGATACCACTTGTGGCCAGAGCTTTTTCTGCGCGCTGGAGCTGACGGCTGCGCCGATGTGGCCGGGCGGGAACATAATGGTATGCGCGTCAGTGCTACCGACTAAATCCGTGAGGGGCAGGCTGGATTTGGGATGGACAACGTCGTCGTGCTCACCGATGACGTTGAGCACCGGACAGGTGACGTTCTTGCGATTGACCGTACGCTGGCCGATCTGCATCTTATTTTTCATAATCAGGTTCTGGCGCGAGACATCACCTGTCAGTTCTCTAAAAATCTGACCGGCCATAGGTACATCGCTGTTCATCCAGCGCTCAAATAGCTCGAACATCTGGGCGTAGCCTTCTTTCTCTTTAGTGCGATACAAGCCGACATATTTATCGAGCGCGTGATGCACGGGGGCCATCGCCTCAAAATTGGCTTTCCTAAACCAAGCCGGGCAGTTGCCATAGACGCTGGTCATCAGCTCAATGGTCTCGGCTGGGATCTTACTCATTAATTCCTGGGTAGGGAGTTCGCGAACACTCATGTCCAGCGGCAGCGTGAAGTTCACCAGGTTTTTGATATGGATGGGGTAGAGGGCTGTATACAGGGTGGTGAGGAGACCGCCAAAGCAATAACCCAAAAGCGTGATCTGAGTGACTGCCTCCCGCTCCTGAATGGTCCGGACGGCATTGGCCAAATCGCCATTCACATACGCGTCAAAGCCCCGCCAGCTATCGCTGCGTGTGGGCGGAATCCAGTCAATGAAATAGACTTCGACCCCCTGCTTGGTGAGAGTTTCCACGACACTCCGGCCAGGTAGGAGATCCAGGATAAACGGTCGCTTGATGAGTGAATACGTGAGGAGTAAGGGCGTCTGCAGACGTTGGCCTTGCGCAGGGTAATGCCGCA
>CAUZQN010000583.1:0-2872 GCA_963581605.1 uncultured Binatia bacterium (SeqCode) | reverse complement strand
TCGAGTTTGCCGTCTATGGTAGTCATCGACGACCCCAGGGCAAACGCATCTAAATCGGAAAGGTCAACGTAATCAAACTGTTACAAATTAGTACCCAAACCAGTGTCATCTCGTAAGTGCTAAGTATCCTTAATGTTTTAAAATTAGATGCGTTTGCCCTGTCGACAACCCCCCTGGCCCAAAGCCCCCGCTTTCTTCTACACTTCTCCCATCTTTGTATATTCGCCGTGCCAGCGTTATAGTCCAGACCCATAGGAGGCAGTTATGCGACTCGGATTAGTCACCGGATACTCAGGACCGAAGATGCAGCACACACTGGATGTCATCCTCGAAGCGGAACGGCTGGGCTTCGATTCGGTCTGGACGGGCGAGGCCTGGGGCTCGGATGTGATCTCTTTTCTCGCTTTCGTGGGAGCCCGGACGTCTCGCATCAAGCTCGGGGCGGGCATCCTGCAGATGCAGGCGCGCACGCCGGCGATGGCGGCTATGAGCGCGATGACGCTCGATGGGCTGAGCAACGGGCGTTTTATCATTGGTCTGGGGCCGTCGAATCCACAGGTGATCGAGGGCTGGCACGGCGTACCCTACGGGAAGCCGCTTCAGCGCTACCGCGAGTACATCGCAATTTTGCGCAAGATTCTTGCCCGCGAAGAGCGGCTGCAGTTCGACGGCCAGGAATACCAGATTCCGTATAATGGCCCAGATGCGAGTGGGTTGGGCAAGCCGCTCAAGAGCATCTTGCATGGCCGGCCCGACATGAAGATATACACCGCCTCGATAGGTCCCAAGGGAATCGCGCTGGCGGCCGAAATCGCGGATGGATTGCTGCCGGTGTGGATGAGTCCGGACTGGTGCGATCACTATTATAGACCACACCTTGAGACCGGATTCGCAAAAGCTGGTGGTGGCAAAAGCCTCACAGATTTTGACCTTGCACCGTATGTCACGTGTGTGATGGGCGATGACCTCGAGCTATGCCGGGCGCCGGTGAAGGCCAGCCTGGCCTTGTATATCGGTGGTATGGGCGCGCGCAGCAAAAATTTCTACAACAGCTATGTGCGCAACTTCGGTTATGAAGATCTGGCGACCACGTTGCAGGATCTGTATCTCTCGGGCCGCAAAGCCGAAGCCCAGGCAGCAGTACCCGACGAGCTGGTTGATGCCGTGGCACTCGTTGGCCCCAAGGAACGGATTGGCGAGCAGCTGACGAGATGGCACGCCTCTCCCGTCACGACCATGCTTATTGGGACTAATCAGATTGAAGCACTGCGCGTACTTGCTGAGTTTTGTCTGTAGAACCTGCATTCACACCTAGCGGAGCGCCCATATGCACAGCGATGTGTCCGGCGGATAGCTCCCCTAGTGTGTAATCAGGAACGTATGCGCGCCGACTGTAGTCGTGATTTCCAGCTCACCGTTCACTATGCGCCAGTCGTCTGACTGCTGCCCGTCAATTGTCACCACGCAGTGTTGAACATCGAGGTTGCTCACGCGGAACGATGTGGATTGGCCGCTGACACCGGGAACTCCGGCATCGGTTGAGACAATGAGACAGCGGCGATCATTGTCGTACCAGGCCTGAGACAGACAGATGTTCGGGAAATCAACACCGTGGACCGTCGGCTGGCTAAATTTACGCAGGTTGGGTTCATTGAATACCCGCCACCAGGCGCCTGCGCTCCCGGCCTCGGCCGTCATCATCGCAGCGTTGAACTGGCCACGTGGATGCGGCTCGTTCAGCCCAAAGCCCCAGGTGAACTCGCCCGTAGCGGAGTTCCAGGTTGGCTCGTAGTGCGCTTCGGCGTGATCTTTTAGTTTTGCATATACGCTGTCGTTACCAAATTCCCGAGCCAGACCGAGACCGAGCAGTGTCCCCTGCGGCGTATGGGCCAGACTTGTAAAATCTCTGGTAATCTCCCGTACGGGATCCGGACCCGTCCAGCCCATCTTTTCTGCCGTGGCTTCAAACAGCAACCGCGCCTCGTCGCGTGTCTGCGGCACGAGTTGAAACGTCATACTGAGGCTGCCGCCGAGACCCACCCGGTGGTGGTAGTCTATGAGCGGATCGTAATACAGGGTCAGCATTTTGTTGGGCCGGCCGTTATGAAAGGGCACATATTCCGCTCCGGCGTGTGTCCACCAAGTGTGGAAGACACGGTGCATATCGCTGCCGTAGAGTATGTCGTGGAGCCTCAGACCGAGGCCTGCTGCGCCCATTCAGGTGGGCCAGACTTTGGTGTTCTCTCAATGACAGCCTTCAGGCCGCCCCGACCATTGTGCTGTGAGGTGTTTGGCAATCTCGGTGTGCGACCAGGTGAATGTGTTGTCGCCGTCACGCACCATGTCAAAGGGCTGATTCCACTTGTCGTCACCGGAGACATAACGATATAAGCCCAAGATGACGAGGAACCAGCCTTTGAAGAACAGGTTTCCGTCTGCGCCTATCGGGTCCATCTGCAGCCCCCACGGCTCCACGCCATTGGCCGTCCAACCGGGTACATCGTACTCTCCTTGCAAATGCGCCGGTAGTAACTTGGACCAGCCTTGAGGGTAATTCTTTCGACGTGGATCGGGGCCGATCTGGTCCAGCCAATCCTTTGCCGCCCAATACCCAGTGTAGCGGCAGGCGAGTTCATCCAGAATGGCGCTATACACCTCTCGCCAAGCCGGGGTGGTATCGGCCATCAGGGCCATGGCATAGCTGGATTCAATCAAATCGAACCGCTGCCAAGAGAGCATGGGTTCGCCGGTGATGCCGTCCCAGTGGGCGTGCGGACGACCGTTTTTGTCCCAGTTGTCGGGAGTCGTTGCTTTCCGGTGCAGATAGCGCAGCCAACCTCGACTCCGGTCTGATGTTGACGGATAGCCTTCT
>CAUZQN010000582.1:0-2884 GCA_963581605.1 uncultured Binatia bacterium (SeqCode) | reverse complement strand
GGATCATGCACTGGCAAAAGATTTTGTCTTTGGCAGTGGCGGACGGCCGAATCAGCGCTCTCAACAGATTTTCCAGCGGCGCGGCTATGTGAATGACCGAGGTAACCTACTGAGCGCATTCTCTATCCCACCTTCTTCTGTCCTGTATGGCGCCCTGGTAGTGGAGAGTGCGGTCCAGGATGACCGAGGAAAATTCATCGCCACGACTGCGCGTGCCGCCTACGTCGGCGTGGACCGTTTTGTCGGCCTCAAGAACACGGCCTGGCTGTATCAAGAAGACGAACCTGCCGCAGTCCAGCTGCTGGTTGTGGACGAACAGGGAACTCCGGTTGCCGGTACGTCAGTGACCGTATCAATTGAACGCCAAGTGACCAAAGCGGCGCGAGTCAAAGGTGCAGGCAATGCGTATCTGACCCATTTTGTCGAAGAGTGGCAGAAGGCGGCGACGTGCAGTGCCGTCTCTGGAGTGGAACCCCTGGCATGCACTTTTATTCCCGAAGAGCCTGGTTCGTATCGCATCAGCGCCACTATTCAAGACACCAAGGGAAAAGAGCATAGTACACAGATCTTTGCCTGGGTTGCAGGCAAAGATCGGGTCCTGTGGAGCCGCAAGAAAGACGACGACAGCCTTCAGATCATCCCTGAAGCCGCCCACTACCAGATCGACGACACGGCGGGCTATCTGATTAAGAATCCATTCCCTGGGGCGACCGCCTTAGTGACTGTTGAAAGATATGGAGTATTGAAACACTGGGTACAGACCTTAGAAGGCAGTACCCCGGTTATCGAGTTTCCGATTGAACCCGATTTCTTGCCTGGCTTTTATTTATCCGTACTCGTGGTCTCGCCACGTGTGGATACCCCTACTGGCATTGGCCAGGTTGATCTGGGCAAACCCGCTTTTCGGATGGGCTACGTCCAAGTCCTGGTCAAAGATCCGTACAAAGAAGTCTTGGTCGATGTGGTGGTCGAACAGGACAACTATAAGCCTCGGGATAGGGTCAACGTCTCGCTGCAGGCACAGCTACGACGGCCTGGGAAAAAAGAGCCGATCGAGCTCGCGATTACCGTGCTTGATGAGGCGGTCTTTGATTTGCTTGCCGCGGGCAAGAATACGTTTGATCCGTATGCCGGGTTTTACCGTCTGGATGGCCTGGACCTCAAGAATTTCAATCTGCTGCTGCGTTTGGTGGGCCGCCAGAAATTCGAGAAGAAAGGGGCTGATCCCGGCGGCGATGGGGGACCGGGTCGGAGTCTGCGTTCTTTATTTAAATTCGTCAGTTATTGGAACCCGTCTCTCATCGTTGATGAGACGGGTCAGGCCGACTTCTCGTTTGACGCACCGGATAATCTGACCGGCTGGCGCGTACTCGTCATGGCTGTCACGCCGACTGATCGCATGGGGCTAGGCGAGGGCACCTTTAGTGTCAATCGTCCAACCGAAGTCCGCCCGGTTATGCCGAACCAGGTATGCGCTGGCGATCATTTTGCCGCAGGCTTTAGTGTCATGAACCGCACCGATCAGCCGCGAGAGATCACGGTCAGGATCAAAGCTGCAGGGGACGTGGACGCCGACAAAACGCAGGCTGCTCATATCGAGACTGTGCGTCTTGCCCCTTACAAACGCACGACCGTCTGGATGGAGGTGTACACCTCATCGGTTCATACCGCTTCGGTCCAGGCTGAAGGGGGGACATCACAAGGAGCGGTCAATTTTACTGTGACGGCCGGAGACGATTTCGATCAAGACGGCCTAGTGTATCAGCTCCCGGTGTATCAGCGGCGTTCCTTCGAGACTGCTGCCGCGTATGGCAGCACGACTCAGGCTCAGGTTCAGGCTGCCATAGAGTTTCCAAAGAATATGCATACTGATGTCGGCGCTCTCAGCGTTACGGCTGCGCCCACCGTTATCGGCAACGTCGAAGGCGCATTTTCCTATATGCGTGACTATCCGTATGTGTGTTGGGAACAAGTCTTGAGCAAAGGTGTCATGGCCGCGCAGTATCTCAACCTGCGCGTCTATATGCCGCCAGACTTTGTCTGGCCAGATAGCCAACAGCTCCCCCAACAGACGCTGGACCAAGCTGCGAATTACCAGGCTCCGAATGGTGGCATAACGTATTTCGTGCCGCAGGACCGGTATGCCAGTCCGTACCTGAGCGCGTACACCGCCTTGGCTTTCAACTGGCTGCGTACCAGTGGGTATGACGTTCCGCAACCCGTTGAGCAAAAATTACACGCGTACTTGGAGAACTATTTGAAGCGCGACACTGCACCGAGTTTTTATTCAAAAGGGATGTCGTCCACAGTGCGCGCCGTTGCCTTGGCGGCTCTGGCTGAACACCAACAGGTCACCGTGCAGGATGTCGAACGCTATCGACCCCACCTGCCGTTTCTGAGTTTGTTCGGCAAGGCGCACTATCTGCAAGCGTTGCTCAAGATAGGAAGCCAAGCAGGGCAAACGGGGCAGGAACAGCAGATCGATGAAGTGCTTGGACTGATTGTGAATCATGCCAACGAGTCCGGCGGAAAGATCAGCTTTAACGAAATACTTGACGATGGCTATGCGCGCATTTTAGCTACACCGTTGCGGACGAATTGTGCCATCTTATCTACGCTGACACTTGCGGCGACAGACGCTAACCGAGCGACTCAAATAGGCGATTTGCCCTTTAAGCTCGTCCGAACGATTACCCAAGCGCGGGGTAATCGTGACCACTGGGAAAATACCCAAGAGAATCTGTTCTGTCTGAATGCCCTGACCGATTACCAGCGTCAGTACGAGCAGATCGCGCCACAGCTGACGATTCGGGCGCGCATAGACACGGATCTCCTAGGAGAAGGGCAGTTTTCGGACTTTCGGGATGAGCCGCTGCTGTTCGAA
>CAUZQN010000581.1:0-2886 GCA_963581605.1 uncultured Binatia bacterium (SeqCode) | reverse complement strand
TGCCCGCGAGTTCCACATAGCGGCTGTACGCGCCCTTATGCTTATCCAGATCGACCGTGATGCCGTCGATGCTGATGACTCGGGGCGGTTTTGTAATGTTCATGCCGCCTTTCTCGCAGTCGCGGCTGGTCCGGCCTTAGCAGACTGCGGCGGGAACCACGAAGCCTCCGAAGATACCAAGAAAGAAAAGTCCTCCGGCGTATAATTAATTCGCCACCGAAACAAAATCGCTCGATCAATTTCTGGGCTGCAACGCCCTATCGATGGCCTTGTTCATCTCCTCGGTGCGCTCAAAATGCTTGGTCATTCAGCCTTCTCCATAGGCTGGTGGTTTTTCTATGGAAACGCTTTGGAATTGGATGGGGAAAATCTCTCCTCGCATTTGAATGAAGCTTCCTATAATGCCCGGAGAGAACGGCAAATGGCGGTGTACCCGTTGCCGATGACCCCCACCCGGCAAATAACCATCGCACGGCGAACCAATTTTCAGTGGTTCGTGACCAATGCAGTGACCAGCGCCAGCCATCATGCGCCGTATCCTTTGCTGACCTTAATTTTCACCGCCCGTGTTCACTGGTTTGGTAGTTCTGTACCGCTAAAAAAATTCTGCTAACGCAGGCAAATTATTCAATCCTTCCGGGCTTGCGCGCGCGAGGGGTGCGACACGTGCTTATCACCCGCCTTCTCACCCAATGTGTCACGCGGTGTCACGCGGTGGCACGCGGTATTCACCATTGTCCTCTCCACCACTTATCTTTTTGCATTCACTACAATCCTCAAACACGCGTGTCATTGCGTGACAGACTGAATGTTTGCGAGCAGCCTGTGAAAAGCCCATCTTCAACCGGCTCAATGACCCCCAGCGAAACGGCTCTCTCGACTGTCACCCCCTTCGGGCTATAGCTACAGTCCGGCGAGGTACAATAATGCACCGTCGTGCCGTCTGGGTTATGCTGGCAAATCAACGAGCCACCGGGCTTCTTCAGCATGGTGTTGTCTAGTCTCTTGCCGCTATTCATGTCCTGTCCCCTTTTCCATAAAATCAAAGCTGCAGACAAATTCCTTGGTATCGCCGGCCGCGCTTTCCGCTTTCTCGCACCTGCTGGGTGTCGAGCGTTGGGATCGCTGCCCGCAAGTCCCGGCCGAAAGTCTGTTTGGTGCCTGGGTGGTCTCTGCCCTGGTCGTCGCACCAGCCCTTCCAGGCTCGGAACACGTCATCCACTGAGGCGCTAGACATCGGGCTAATCTCGCAGCAGTCTCGGATGAACGCCCCGATGGGGCTGGACAGGTCTTCAAATTCCTGGATGGCTTGATGGGCGCTTTTTGGCTGGCTGAAATGACCCCTTTTCATCAGGCGATCTCGCCCATCGAGCGCCCAAAGCAATATCGACGGCAACTCGTCCAACAGGCGGTCTGTCAGCCCCTGATCTTCGCGTCCGTAGAAGCTATTTGTCATCCGCAAAACGATGAACCGACTAGCCAATGCTCCGCTGGCGTCCGCTAGGCGTGGCAACTCGTTGGACATGATGACAAACCTAGTCGGCAATCTGCCGGTCCAAGGCGGCAGGTATTTCCGGTCCAATGTTTGTCCATCCTCGCCGCTAACACTCAACAGTCGCTCGGCGATCTGCTGTTGGTCAGCCCGCGCACCCAACCGCGCATCGGCGATGATGGCGACAAGCTTGTTGATCAGGGGCGCCAGGCCAAATTGGGAACTGAGACTGGCGAGTGTGGGGGCGCAGACATTATCCTGGCCAAGCATTGCTGTGGCGACCCGCGCAATCGTGCCTTTCCCCGACCGTTTCGGGCCGACCAGAAGGAACGCCTTTTGCTGTCGCGTGTCGGCGGTCAGCAAGTACCCGAATATCTCTTGCAGCGTGTTGATGCTTTCTGGATCGTCGGGCCAAATATCACCCAAAAACCTGAGCCAGTTTTCGGGATCGAGGGCGTCTTGGTCGTAGTTGTACGAAAGGGCGTTGTGGGTCCAAAAGGCCGGCGTCGGCTCTAGTTGCCGCCGCCCGGGTAGGTACAGAAGGCCATTTCTGAGGGAGATAACATCCTCGGCCGGAAACCCAGCGCCTTCACCCAGCCAGGCGGGTGCGACTTTTTGCGCGTTGAGGTTGGTCACGGCCTTCAACGCGTCCAGCACATTGTTTACCTTCGTTGTCGTGGGTTGAAATGGCGCGGTTCTCCCACTCACCGGCCGCAAAGATTTAGACAAAAACTTGTAAACGGTCGACCGGATCGCCTGTTCGTCTGCCGCCGGGTAGTGGCCATTCCGCCAGAGGAAAAACTGCCCCGAATAGTGATGGAGCGTCCTGTTGTCGCGGTCGGTAAAGACGTTCTTTAAAATGACGTGGGCGGTCGGCATCGGGTCCGAGGGATCGAATACGTGTTGCCCAGGCGGGTTGCGAAGTGCCGCGTTCATGCCGCTGCCCTGACCTCGTCCAGAGGGACACGAAAATGGATCAAACCGTCGAAACCGACTTCGGCTTTCCAGTTGTGCAACCCGGCAATACCAAACGGCAGCATCTCCTCGACGCTGGCGACGGCGACAACCAGAAAATTATCGGTTACGCCGATACGGTCCTGCCCAAACAGGTCTACTAGTAGTTCCAGCGGTATGCCAAGGCGGCGCTCCAAGAATTGCATCTGGTCGTAGTCCAGCCGCTTGAGTTCATTGGCCCGTTCTTCGATATCGGGGTCGAGCATCAGCTTTCCGCCAGCATCCGATCTATCTTGCCCGGCTCCAGACCAAGCTGCTGCTCGACAGCCGCGACCGGGATGCGGAATATTTTATTGCCCACACGCACGGACGGCACGTCACCATTCCTGACGGCGGTGTATGCCGCGTCCCTGCCGATGTTCATCAGCTTCGCGTATTCG
>CAUZQN010000580.1:0-2894 GCA_963581605.1 uncultured Binatia bacterium (SeqCode) | reverse complement strand
AACTTCAGACCCTAGATCCTCCAACGCCTGTTTCAAACCCTGGCTAAACCGCGAAGCCGCAACGCCGTCTGCAACGCGGTGATCATAAGCAATACTCAGCGTCATCATAGGCCGGACGACGATCTGTACGTCAACCACCACCGGTCGGTCTTCAACAGCGCCGACAAAAACGAGGATCGGCTCGCCGAGATTAATCACCGGCGTTCCCGCTTGGATACCGAACATTCCCAAATTAGAGACCGTCAGACTGGCATTGCCCATATCGTCCGGACCCAGCTGGCCAGCACGGCCAGCTTCGATGAGCCGCTGACTCTCTGCTACCAACTGGGCCATAGACAGCGTGCCTGCACGACGAATGACCGGGACGAGCAAGCCTCGCGGGGAATCTACGGCAAAGCCTATATCGACGCCGTCGTACAGAATAAGCTCGTCATTCTGTATCGTCCCGTTGAGATCCGGCAGCCCGGTCAGGACACGAGCAGCCGTGTGTAAGAGCACGTCGTTGAGCGTGATCGCAGGTGCTTCTTGCTTGAGCTGCTTTCGCATAACACGCAGTGCCGTGGCGTCCACGTCTATCATCTGGACGATATGCGGAATTGTTTGCCACGCTTCTTGCACCCGCCGAGCGGAAGCTTTCCGTATGCCGTTGAGCTTTCGACGTTCTCGCTCGATACGTCCGCTCACAGCAGAGCCTGACGAGACGGCCTGCGTCTTTTTCTGTGCAAGCGCATCCTCTACATCTGATGCCGATATAATTCCATCCGCCCCAGAGGGCGTAATCGTAGACAGGTCTATTCCCCGTTGAGCGGCAAGCCGTTTTGCCTTCGGAGAAGCCAGGACGCGCTGCTTGGACGACATTTGTTTGTGCTGAACCACGGCTTGAGGAGCAACAGGAGAAGCCACCGAAGCCGTGTGTACTGGCGCGTCTCCAATCTCGGCGATGACGGTATCGATGGGAACCTCTTCGCCTTCTTGGATAATAATATGGACCATGCCGCTGGCGGTAGCCTCAAGATCGTAGGTCGCCTTGTCAGTCTCAACGGTGACCAGGACTGCCCCTGCTTCAATCCGTTCGCCGTCTTTTCGATGCCACAGAACGACCGAGCCCTCGGTCATAGCTTGGCCGAGTTTGGGCATCAAGACTGTAGTGTTCGGCACGACAACCTCAGTTGCTCAGTTCTTTGACCGCTTGGTAGATATCGTCCACAGAGGGGACGATAGCGTCGACCAGATGCTGACTAGTTGGAATCGGTACGTCAGGAATAGCTAAACGTTTGAAGGGCTTATCCATATACGGCAGCGCGTCTTCCAACAGCATGGCTCCGATTTCTGCCCCAACACCCAGCGTCCGGTAGGCTTCCTCCACCACGATGCAGGCCCCCGTCTTTTTGACCGACTCAATAATGGTGTCGCGGTCAAAGGGATTGAGCGTGCGCGGGTCGATAATCTCGACCTCAATACCTTCTTGACTGAGTCGATCAGCGGCTTTGAGCGTGCGACGCAGCATGTCCTGCCAGGCAACGATAGTCACAGCCTCGCCTGCTCGCCTGACCACGGCTTTGCCAAACGGAATGGTAACATCCCCGTCCGGTACTTCACCACGCGTTTGGTACAGCAGTTTATGCTCAAAATAGATAACCGGATTATCCAGTCGTATGGCTTGTTTGAGCAAGCCTTTGGCGTCTTCCGGCGTTGAAGGCACGGCGCACAACAAACCCGGCGAGTGCATGATGAACGCCTCTGGGCAGGCCGAGTGCTCGGGCCCAAAACCCGATCCTCCGGATGGCCCGCGCACGACCAGCGGAATAGTATGCGCCCCGCCATGCATATATCGCCACATACCCGCCTTAAAGAAAATTTCATCACCTGCGGTGATAATAAAATCGGCAAACTGGAGTTCGACTACCGGACGCAGGCCCATCGAGGCTGCGCCAACACCGGCACCGACCATCACATTTTCCGAGATCGGCGAGTCGAATACGCGGTCTGGCCCGAACTTTTCCAGCAGTCCTTGCGTGACCTTGAAGATGCCGCCCCACACGGCCACATCTTGCCCGTACAAGATAACGTCCTCATCGCGCTGCATTTCTTCGGCCAGCGCCTGATTGATCGCCTGACTATATGTAATTGTTGGCATTTTTTTCTCACTCCGCATAGAGATCTTGAAGAGCTACTTCCGGTCCAAGCAGCGGCGCTGCCCGCATTGTTTCCACTGCTGCATCGATTTGCTGATCTGCATCAGCCTCAATATCGGCGATATCTTGTTGGCTGAGCGCACCTCTGTCCAGAAGCGTTTGCTGTAGTTTGGGCAAAGGGTCTTTTTCTGCGACCGTGTCGCGATCGGCACGATACTCCTGCTGATCTGCCACATAATGGCCCTTCAGGCGGGTGACTTTGGCTTCAATCAGAGTTGGCCCTTGGCCGGCGCGCGCGCGTGCCACTGCCTGCTGCATGACTTCGTGCACAGCCACGGGATCGTTGCCGTCAATCACCACTCCAGGCACGCCATAACCGGCGGCGCGATCGGCGATATTCTCCACCGAGGTCGAGCGACTGGTCGGTACGGAAACCGCAAAACCATTATTCTCGCAGAAATATATACACGGTAACTTCTGCACCGCAGCCCAGTTCAGGGACTCGTGGAAGGTGCCACGGTTAGATGTCCCGTCACCAAAGAAATAGACCACCACCTTGCCCGGCTGCTTGCGCTTAAGGGCCATGCCCACCCCGACTGAGATTACAAAACTGCCCCCCACGGTACCGCTCTGACCAAGAATTCCTTTCGGCACGTCCACCACATGCATGACCCCACCCTTGCCGCGACTCGTTGCGCCTTCCTTGCCCGCAAAATCGGCCAGCATGTCGGCCAGGCTGACGCCACGGGCGATCATATA
>CAUZQN010000579.1:0-2897 GCA_963581605.1 uncultured Binatia bacterium (SeqCode) | reverse complement strand
TCGGCGTTTTGCCGCCGGCGGCTATCGCGTCGCAATGTTGGCCCGCAATCAAGACCGTCTGACACGACTCGAAAAAGAGATTACTGGCTCCGCGGGCTATGTGTGTGATGTGTCTGAAGAAGCGGCGGTCAACGCCGTTGTCGCTCGGGTAAAAGAAGAAATGGGCGCGCCGGAGATATTGATCCACAATGCGGTCGGCGGCACGTTTGGCACGTTTCTCGAAATTGAGCCTGATGTGTTGGTCAACAACTTTCAGGTCAATACCATGGGCCTGCTATATCTGGGGCGTGCGGTTGCGCCGGAGATGATCGCGGCGGGGAAGGGCGTGATTATCGCCTCAGGCAATACCTCCGCCCTGCGCGGTAAGCCCCGGTTCGCCGGCTTCGCACCCACAAAAGCCGCCCAGCGAATCTTGGCTGAGTCCATGGCGCGCACGCTTGGGCCACAGGGCGTCCATGTCGCCTACATCGTCATTGACGCGGTGATCGACCTGGAGTGGACGCGTAAGATGTTCAAAGACAAGCCGGATGGTTACTTTATTCAGCCCTCGGCCATTGCCGACACCGCTTATAGCATCGCTCACCAAGACCGCTCGGGCTGGTCGTTTAATGTCGAGGTGCGACCGTTTGGCGAGGAGTGGTAAACTCGGCTGAGTATCTGCCGCCTGAGTGCCTAGTGCAGCTTCAAGACACCTCCTTGAGAATGGCAATTCCCTCTCCCGCCAGCGGGCGAGGAGGCAAAGCGGATTCCCAAACAGGTTGGCTGTTTTTGCACTAGCTTACTTCGCTAGGCCTAAGCGTTCGCCACCTCTAACAGGACGTCGGCATGACAGGCATCCTTCGGTGGACACCAGCAGGCCAGACTTTTGCCTCCCAATTCCTTTTGAATCTTCTCACGACTGGGTGGGGTAGGGAGCTTATCTCCGCCTTTGAAGGTCTTCGCCAGGCCTGGGGCAAGACGGCCGTCTAACCAGAGCTTATATACGGCGACCAGAAATTCGCGATCCACCTCCACGTCTGGATCATCTTTAAGTTTGAAAAAGGGATTGCCCCACTTCCCGGGTCTGCCCACATAGGCTGTCTTGGAGGGCATCTGCCACCCTTTGGTGCGTTTGCGTTGAATGCGTTTAGGCTGCTTTGTCTTGGCCATATCGTTTAGCTCCTTTGGGAGTATCTACAGGAGCAGGGATGCGGCGGGCCTGTCAAGATGCCACGCAGCTGCAAGGCGCTAGTGTTTCCAGCACTTTGAACGCTCTTGTGCGGATTTGCTGTCAAAAGAAAAAAGACTGAGCCCGAGTTTATCGACAGAACACTGTCATATAGTAATATTCTGTCA
Source organism: uncultured Binatia bacterium (SeqCode) (assembly GCA_963581605.1). Classification (GTDB taxonomy): domain Bacteria; phylum Desulfobacterota; class Binatia; order Bin18; family Bin18; genus Bin18. The sequence continues at coordinate 1,562 of CAUZQN010000579.1, read as the reverse complement.
TATGAAGCAGGAAACACAGAACGGGATCCACAGTTACACCCCCTCCGGGCAGGCTGTCACCGAGATGATTTTAGAAACCTTTCAGTTGAACGGACGTCTGCTCGCGGTTGGTGATCAGTTAGTGCAAGACTTGGGTTTGTCGAGTGCGCGTTGGCAGGTCATGGGCGCACTCGCGGCCGGCCCGCTGCCGGCTGCGCAGATTGCTCGCAAGATGGGCCTGGCGCGGCAGAGCGTGCAGCGCATAGTGGACATTCTGGCTGAAGAGCAGGTGGTGGAGTTTGCCGAAAATCCGTATCACCAGCGAGCAAAGCTCGTCGGTCTCACCACACAGGGCAACAAGCTTTACCACGAAGTCATGCAGAGCCAGATGCAGTGGGCGAACCAACTCGCGCAGGGGTTATCCGCTAAGGAGCTGAATGCGGTCGTACAGCTCATGGAAACCGTGCGCCAGCGTTTGGAAAAACCAACAGCAAAGGAGCAATACAATGGCAAACGTACTGCTGATCAACGCCTTTAAGGTTTCTCAGAACCCTTCACCCGGACGCATTAGTGCGTTCTCGGGCAAATATGGAAGCCGTTTTTGAGGAGAGTATGGAAATTCTAGAAATCATCGCCATCCTGGCGTGCGCGATTTTCGCTGGTGCTGCGATTTACATTACACTGCCGGAGCATCCGGCCCGCCTCGCATGTGGAACGGAACTCGCTGCCACTGTTTTTGGGCCGAGCTATAAGCGCGCCGCAGTTATGCAAGCTTCCCTCGCGCTTATCGCAACACTGGCAGGCGTCGTGGTGGCGATAAACGGGGGGGCGGGGCTTTGGTTCGTCGGGGCTTGCCTCATCTTCGTCGTTGTACCGTTCACTTTCTTAGGCATCATGCCAACGAACAAGCAACTGCTTGACCCAGCGCGTGATCGCACCTCGGAAGAAACCCAAGTGCTGCTTGAGAAGTGGGGCCGACTTCATGCTGTCCGCAGCGTTTCAAGCTTTGCCGCGTCAATCTTGTATGTGTATCTTGGTGTTGCAACCTAACCGTACGTCCTGATTTTTGGTCTGATGTTTAGCGTGAGTGCGGCGAGTGCGGGGCTGCACACCCGCCAGTTGACCTGACGGGCATACGCTGGCCGGCGTTGCGGCTGCCATCCGGAGTAAACAGGACTGAGGGAGCACTGTATGGACACACACAATGGCAAGTTCGTGGGAAAATTCGTCGATTGCTCTGGCGCATCAGCACCAAAGCTAAACCTGTGGCCATCCGTCCTCATCTCCAAGGAAGACATTGAGGCCGAAGTCACGTGGCTGGCCGACAGTCCCGCGCCGGCGAATGGTCGGCGGGCCTCCTTGATCGTCCATCCAAACGCGCGTGAACCCGGCTTCGGACTTGCGCCTGGTATCCGAGTGACGCTGAGCGTGCTGCGACCGGGCGAGCAGACGCAGTCGATTCGACATAACTCTACCCACGTAGATTTTTGCATCCGTGGTACGGGTTCCGCGATGCTGCATGGCCGGCGGATCGACTTCGGCCAGTATGATGTGTGGAATACGCCATCGATGGCGCTGTATTG
>CAUZQN010000578.1:0-2915 GCA_963581605.1 uncultured Binatia bacterium (SeqCode) | reverse complement strand
TAGAACTCGCTGAAGCCTACCAGATCCTCAGCGACCAGGAGAAACGGGCCCAATATGATCGCTTTGGACATGCCGCATTTGAACAGGGTGGAGCCGGATTTGGTGGAGGATTCGGTGCTTCCACGAATTTCGAGGATATCTTTGGCGATATCTTTGGTGATTTTTTCGGCGGCGGAAGCCGGGGTGGACGTCAGCAGCGCGGGGCAGATCTGAGCTATAGCCTGGACGTTTCTTTTGAAGAGGCGGCCTTTGGGACGGAAAAAACGGTCTCCATTCCGCGTATGGCGACGTGCGGAGCCTGTCAGGGGAGTGGGGCAAAGGCCGGCACAAGGCCCAGAACCTGTGGTACTTGTCGTGGCAGCGGGCAGGTCCGTTTCCAGCAAGGTTTTTTCACCATAGCTCGAACGTGCACCCAGTGCGGCGGCCAGGGCGCTGTGATCGTGGATCCGTGTGCGGAATGCCGGGGGTCTGGAGCGGTCAGAAAAACATCAAATTTACAGATCAAAATTCCGGGCGGAGTAGACTCCGATTCTCGACTCAAGCTGCGTGGCGAGGGGGAAGCCGGTCCTACGGGAGGTATCCCTGGGGATTTGTATGTCACGATCAAGGTACGCGAGCATCCGCTTTTCGAGCGGCAGAATAACGCCGTGGTGTGTGAGATGCCGATTAGCTTTCCACAAGCAGCCCTGGGCGGGGATATCGAAGTTCCGACGCTTGAAGGCAAGATAAAAATGAAAGTGCCCGCCGGCACGCAGTCGGGCAGAGTCTTTCGGTTGCGTGGCAAAGGGGTCGTCGATCTACGCGGTGGCGGCAGAGGCGACCAATTGGTGCGTGTTGTGGTTGAAACTCCGATGAAACTGGGTCACAAACAGCGTGAGCTGCTCGAAGAGTTTGCGCGGCTCGATGGTGAGGGTGCCCATCCGATTTCTAAGAGCTTTTTTGATAAAGTGAAAGAGATTTTTGGCTAAACGAGCATGAAGATTCGGGATCTCGGTGAGTTCCCATTTCTGCGCCGATTGCGTGATCGGTTGCCTGACGATCCGCGAGTCCGGCTGGGAGTTGGAGACGACTGTGCAGCGCTCTCGCTATCCGGAATAACCGTATTGACAACTGATGCGATGATAGAAGGCGTCCATTTTCGCTGTGAGTGGACGCCTTTTTCAGTATTGGGAGAGAAGGCATTTGCGGTCAATGCGAGCGATGTCGCCGCCATGGGCGGTGAGCCGACATTTGCCCTCTTGAGTCTGGGGGTCCCTCAGGACTATGCAGTCGCGGACCTTGACGCATTCTTTGATGGCTTCCTTGATGCTGCGGGTGCGCATACGACCGCGCTCGTTGGTGGAAACATGAGCGCAGCTCCCGTTTTCATGATCTCGGTGTCTCTCCTGGGGCGCACCTTGCATGACCCGATCACCCGTTCTGGAGCACGCGTTGGCGATGATGTGTATGTGACCGGAACAGTTGGGGATGCTGCGCTGGGTCTGCGACTGCTGCGGGAGGAAAAAGCAGGCAGCCTTGAGGATGTGGCGGTCCAACAGGTGAAACAGCGCTTCTTGTGTCCGACCGCACGTGTTGCCGTGGGACGAAAAATTGCGGCCCGACAGCTGGCAACCGCCATGATAGACGTCAGCGACGGACTACTCCAAGACCTTGGACATCTGTGTGCGGCAAGCCGGGTGGGGGCTGTTATTGAAGTTGCCGCCCTCCCGCTCTCGAACGGCTATCGAACCTTGCTTGGGACAGATGACTGGCAGCTGGCGTTGACGGGTGGCGAAGACTACGAACTGTTGTTTAGCGCGCCCGTGGATGCCCGTTCGGAAATTTCGGACGTGGCCGCACAGAGTGGCTGCCCTATTACACGTATCGGTTCTCTGGGGCCACACGCAGAAGGGGTCAGGGTCACGCTGGCTGGCAACGTACGCTCTGCGACGGAATTTACAGGGTTCGACCACTTTGCTCGGAAGCTATCATGACGCGTGATCGTCTTATTGAAATCCTCTCCCAGGTCCAAAAGGGAGAGCTGCAGGTCGACCATGCCCTTGAGGCGCTTAAGGTATTCCCCTTTGAAGACTTAGGCTTTGCCCGTGTCGACCATCATCGTTCGGTCCGCAAAGGCTTCCCCGAAGTCATCTTGGGCCTAGGCAAAACAAGCCAACACATCAGTGCCATTGCAAGCTGTCTGGTTGAGAATGGGCAGCAGGCTCTGATTACGCGTTTAGATGAATCAACGGCACGCGAGGTACAAGTTGTTTTGCCCGCGTTGCGCTATTACCCCGAGGGACGAATCGGGGCGCTGGGCGAGCCACCTGTCCCACACACGCAGACGCCTATCCTGGTGATCTCAGCTGGTACAGCGGACATTCCCGTTGCTGAAGAGGCCGTGATTTCAGCCGAATGGCTCGGGAATCGGGTCGAACGCCTGTATGATGTTGGCGTCGCTGGAATCCATCGCCTACTTGATAGTCTGGACCAGCTTATGACCGCGTCGGTCTTGATTGTTGTCGCCGGTATGGAAGGCGCCCTGCCGAGTGTGATCGGTGGACTCGTCGACCGGCCGATCATCGCTGTCCCGACGAGTATTGGGTATGGGGCGAGCTTTGGGGGTATTGCCGCCCTGCTGGCCATGCTCAACTCCTGCGCTGCCGGCGTGACGGTGGTGAACATTGATAACGGCTTTGGTGCTGCCGCCGCAGCGACCTTGATGACTCGACTCAGCGTACGCGATGAGTGATAGAGGAGCGTATACCCCTTTCCTTATGCCTGCCAAAAAATCCTCTAACGAATTGACCCAAGGCCGGGCGAAACGTTCCCTTCAGGTTGGCTCGCTAGCGACGTCCATCGGCGGCAGCTACGCCTGGCAAGCGCTCAAGCAGCCGTTTCAGTTTGGCGGAGACAAAGGGCCCGAGCTGCTGGAT
>CAUZQN010000577.1:0-2922 GCA_963581605.1 uncultured Binatia bacterium (SeqCode) | reverse complement strand
GATGAAGCGTGGAGCCACTTAAACCCAGCTCAGTAGTTATTGTCAGATTCCCGTTTTCTGACCTCTCTGCCTCAAAACTCTGCCCTGCTCTTGTTATCGCGACCTTGGAAGGGGCCTATGTCGGCCAGCATCAATTTCGTTGTGATGCGCCTGACACACGCTCGCTAAAGACGGTAGTAGACCCTCCGTTGATGATGGCCGACTTACTGACAGCCTGATTTACTCGGCGGCACGTCCAACGCTGGATTTCGCTCAAAAAAGCCAACCGGCATCAAGGTGAATCCGGCGTACTCAACCGGCATGACTGGCCAGTCTTCGGGCCGCGGAATATGTGTCACACCAAACGTATGCCAGACAACGACGTCCGTATTCTCGATGTTGCGACCGCGTGAGTAAGCGAGAAGGCCCCCGCCGCCGGCGCTTTGCGGAGTCATATCACCAGCTGCTCCCAGTTCGTCCGGATCGAACGCCGTGACCCATAGATTATGCTGGGCAAACCCGGCTCGCTGAGCGACGTAGGAGTCTTCGTGTGCGAAGAGCGTCGGTGTTGCGCTCGCGACCAGCTTATAGCCAACGGGGACGCCGAGCCGGTTTAAGCGGTGTGGATTGACGACTTTCCAGCTTCGGCTTGACTGTGGGGCGATATTGCGGCGCGCTTCTGTCTCAGACCGAAGAAGCGTACTCTTGGCACGAAACTGTGTCCCGTGCGGATTGTCCGGCCCGCGCGGAACGGACTCAACATCAACTTCATACACCGCGTTGTTCTCGCCATCCAGGTCGAAATCCAGCCGAAAGCAAAACAGATGTTGATGGATCGGTGAGGCGAGGTTGGGCGCAATGAGCGGCGCAAACTCAGGCCGCTCCGCCCCGGTTTCAACAGCGCTGACGCCAACAATGCCGGTGAGCTTGATCTCTATCTGGATATTGCCGTCCATGTATAAGTACCAGAAGAAGCCATACTCGTAGTTGCCGACCGTGAAGAAAGAGCTGATGACTAAACGCCGCGAGCGCCGCACCTCCGTGGTCAAGGAATGGATGTCCGTATGCTTCCACAGCACGCCATAATCTTCTTCGTGCATGCAGATAGCGTTCTCCACCGTATAGACGGAGCCGTCATACGCGACCGTGTTGATGTCGAAGTACCGAATTTCTCCCAGGCAATCGCAGCCGAGTTTGAGAGAGTTCGCCAAATTGCCGATTGATGCTTCGCTGGCATCGAGGACGTGTTTCCAGCTGTGCATGGGATCGCTGTCGCCATATGGAACGACCATGTCAGCCAGCGAGGCGCGATACAGGATAGATCGTTTTTCGCCTGCATCGTTATAACACAGGTCATGCAACACCAGACCGTGCTGGGGATGCATGCTCACTCGGAACGACCACTTCTGCCATTCCACCCCATACCCATCGACAGTGAAACTCGGCCCTTCGAGTTGAGTAATAGCAAGAGGCTGGAGGTCAGTCCGAAGCGACGTTTGCTTGGCGGCTTCATACCGTCCGCTCTCGGGCGGTAGCGTGGTAACGCCGTGGTCTTCCAGATGCGCCACCCGTCCCTGGGTAAGATCCACATGGGCGATGATCCCGTGGAGCGGGCGAGCGTAGCCATTGTCGGTTTTGTCCTCTCGCAAAAAGGCAATCGTTCGTATTATTCGGTGAGTTGCGTCCACTCCGTCGGCTACGGGTCCGCTGCCCGGCCACATGTCAATCTGCACTTGGTCGAAATCCTCAATCCCACGTTTTCTGACTGCCTGCTGCCATGCAGCATCAGCTTTGGTAATTTTGATAGCCTGGATAAAATCTCTTCCCCCATACGGGGCTTGTGCTCCTGCGCTACGTCGGATTTCGAGCAGCTCTCCCGAGCTGACATTGAGACGCGCATCAAAACTGGCTGTCTGGCTGCCATTGGCATGTTCATCGGAATGTTCATCCACACCAAGAAAGCGCAAGACGCGCGAAATAGGGTCACCCGGTGTGAATGTCTTGACCACATCCTTGGCCGGTTCAACTAAATTGACGCTCGAAAAGGTGACACGGTCGGTGAGCCGGCCCGACTCCTTGAGAATCGCGACACCCTGTTCAATCTCGCTTTGAGTAACGGGGTGTAAGGGGTGAGGGATGGAATCCTGAGGAGTATTTTCATGTATTGCGCTGGCCATAGATATTGCTCCTTATAGCAAACTTTTTCTTCCCGTAGGGTGCTTCCCGTAGGGTGCGTCCTACGCACCAAGAGCAGTTGTCGGATTACGCTGCGCTAATCCGACCTACGGGATAGGCTCGTGTCATCCTGAGGCGGGGGCTATCCCAAGTGCAGTCGAAGGGCTCAGGATGACATTGTCGTGGAATATGTTGTTCCAGTGAGTCTAGGGACTCAGAGGCATTATAGGGATAGTAAGGTGGTGCCGCCATTCCCCTTGCAGACCCCGGGTCAGGAAAACGGTGAAGTCAGGAGAGGAAGTGGTAGCCCGAATTTCCCTGCAACGCCCCTCAATTAAGTCTCTTTGGTCGTAGCATGGCTACCGTGCTACTATGCTACAGTGATTCAGTCGTTCAAAAACGCCGGAACGGAAGATGTCTTCAACGGCAAACGGACGAAAATCACGATGAGGTGCTGTCCTCTATCACTCTGGAAGATCGTTGGCCGTAAGCTTGATCAACTTGACTCGGCCGAGGCGCTCTTGGGAGACCGGAGCGGTCAGCATAGTATCCGCATAAATGCGCAATACCGGATCTGTTTTAGTTGGACAAACACAGGGCCGGCACAGGTCGAGATCACTGACTATCACTAAGGCTACCAACAGGAGAAAGTATGGTTCGTATCCCAACCCATCGTGCCCCAACGCATCCGGGAGAAATGCTCTTGGAGGAGTTCCTACAGCCGATGGGATTAACCCAGCGTGAGCTCGCAACTAAGCTCCATGTTTC
>CAUZQN010000576.1:0-2935 GCA_963581605.1 uncultured Binatia bacterium (SeqCode) | reverse complement strand
ACGGGACCTCGCTCGGGAGCGCGGGGAGTGGATCCGTCTCCAGACGCAAGCCGCACGCCAACGTTTGGCTGATGCGGGTACGCCTCTTCCCCAAATGGAGGTCGATAGCCGCTACGAATGGATTGCCCAGGTTGTTGAGCAAGCCAGGGAGACTACGTCGCCGTTCCAACAAGGCCGGCGAGGCCGACAAAATTGGAGTGACAGGATTGACCATATTGTGACCCATAAGGTTTGGGGTCTGATAGTCTTTCTCGCCATCATGGGCATCACCTTTCAGTCTATCTTTGCTTGGGCACTGCCGTTGATGGACGGGATTGACGGCATCTTTTCCGCCATGGGGACATGGGTGGGCGGCACGTTGCCCGAAGGGCCGCTGCAAAGCTTGATCGTTGATGGGCTCATCGGCGGTGTAGGGGCCGTTATCGTATTTGTCCCCCAGATTGCCATGCTGTTCGGTTTGATTGCCATTCTTGAAGATTCCGGCTATATGGCCCGCGCCGCATTTCTCATGGATCGCCTGATGGCCGGTTTTGGGTTGTCCGGTCGCAGTTTTATTCCACTCCTCTCGTCATTTGCCTGCGCTGTTCCCGGCATTATGGCCGCCCGGACTATAGAGAATCGGCGAGATCGCATTGCCACTATTGTCATTGCCCCGCTTATGAGTTGCAGTGCTCGACTGCCCGTGTATGTGCTCTTAATCTCAGCCTTTATCCCTGCCCAGACCGTCTGGGGTGTCGTCGGTTTGCAAGGGCTTGTCCTGTTTAGCATGTATACCCTGGGCTTGGTCGTTGCTCCGCCGATTGCGTGGGCACTCAAACGGACCATCCTGCGCGGCGAGGCCGTTCCCTTTCTCATGGAGTTGCCACCGTTTAAGATGCCGGCTTGGCGTGTCATCCTCTTCCGTATGTACGATCGCAGCATGGCTTTCTTGAGGCGGGCGGGAACGATTATTCTTGCTACAACCATCGTGGTCTGGGCACTCTCCTACTATCCAAACCATGACCGTGTTGCAGTAGAATTCGAGGCGCGGAGTGCAACAGTCAGTGCACAGGAGCGACAACAACTGGAGAAAGCACAGGCGGGCATCCGGCTCCGAGAAAGTTATCTTGGCCAAGCCGGGCGGGTCATTGAGCCTTTCGTTCAACCCCTCGGCTGGGATTGGAAGATTGGTGTGGCCACGCTGGCCAGCTTCCCTGCCCGTGAGGTGATCATTGCGGCGCTGGGGACGATTTATAATGTCGGCGGCGGCATTGACGAAGAGAGTCTGGAACTCCGCGACGCCATGCGGGCAGAGCGCTGGGCAGACGGCCGGCCGGTCTACACCCCGGTTGTGGCCATCTCGGTTATGGTCTTTTTCGCCCTGTGCTGTCAGTGCGGTGCGACGCTGGCAACCATGAAACGCGAAACCAATTCGTGGGGCTACCCGGCGTTTACGTTTGTCTATATGACCAGCTTGGCCTATCTTGGGGCTTGGGCCGTGTATCAAATCGGGAGTCGGCTGGTAGGATAAGTGAGGATACGCAATGGACCTGCAAACCCTCCTCATATTCCCCGTCATCGCGCTTGCGGCATTCTACGTCGGCCGCTCTCTGTGGCCCAAACGCAACACACCGGGCTGCGCCTCGTGTCCGCAGAATCGCAATCGGGCTGATGACTACGTATGACCGCTATGCTCCCCCTACCCTCGCCCGATACTCAAATCCATACTCAGATCTATGAACACCTCGGACACCTCGAACACCCCACTACTGCGCCAAGCGACTCCGCTCGCTCTGTTCTGGTTTCTCATTATGGGCGCGCTGGGCGTGTTCTTTCCCTACTACGGCCTCTATCTGCGTGAGAATATAGGGCTGCAAGGCGTTCAGATCGGCGCAATCTTTGCCACCCTGCCGCTGGTCGGTTTTTTCGTTCAGCCGTTGTGGGGCATTATTGCTGATCGCAGTGGTCTGCGTATTCGCGTTCTTACGATTCTGGCAGGTGGAACGGCGGCCGGCTATTTCTTACTCGGCCACGTACACGTTTTTTTTCCACTGCTCCTTGCCACCGCACTCTTCGCCGGTTTTTCGCGTGCGCTTATTCCTATGACCGTCTCCGTGAGTTTAGCCGTCCTTCAGGACAGCCGGCATGCCTTCGGCGTTATCAGGGCGTTCGGTACGCTCGGGTTTTTCTGCTTGGTGATTGGATTTCCATGGCTGCTGGATGTCCTCCCTGCGGGTACCGAATCCTCCCCAGTTCTTAGCAGTATACCCTCCGAGCCCAAGCTCGGCGTCCTTTTTCCACTTGCTGCGGGACTCACCATCTGTGCCACGCTGGCAGCCTTCTTCCTCCCGGCCCGTGGCACAGTCGCTCTGCGTGCTCTTCGGGGCGAGTGGCGACATTTGCTCACCAATGGTCCTTTCCTGCGTCTGACACTGGTCGGATTTCTGGCTTTTCTATGTCTCCATGGTCCGATGGATATTTTTCCCATCTACATCCGCGACCGAGGCGGGAGTATCGAGACAATCCGGAATATGTGGTTGGTAATGCTGATCCCGGAGATACTGCTGATGACCTTACTCGGAACCGGGCTCAGTCGGTTGGGTGCACGCGGACTGTTGGCTCTGGGGATAGGGGCGGGCGGCCTACGCTGGATCTTGTGCAGCTTTGTGACTGCGCTGCCCGCGCTGTATCCGATTCAAGTTCTCCATGCGGTTACGGTGACAGGACTCTTTCTCGGCGGACCGTTATACATCGAAGCAACGACGCCGGCTCAGTTACGCTCGACCGGGCAGGCATTATTCGGCATGATTGGGATGGGTCTCGGTGGGACCAGTTCAAGTCTGCTGACAGGCTGGCTACTGGAACACGCCGGCACAACTGCGCCCTATCTTGCCGGTGGTATCGGGGCACTGACGCTGACGCTCTTCCTGCCGCGTCTGCTCCCCCTGCCCGATCA
>CAUZQN010000575.1:0-2939 GCA_963581605.1 uncultured Binatia bacterium (SeqCode) | reverse complement strand
TGCCGCTGCCGGGCAGCAGGCGTAAAAGCAACATCGCCATCACAGCAGCCGGGATAGACGCAGACACCGTCATCCCGACTTTGAGGCCGAGATACACATTTGCTGCCCCCATAATGACTGACAGGCTCAGCCCGAGGATAACCGACTGAATGGTAAGCTCTCGCGTCATGCTTGCTTTCTAGATTGAATAGGTTTCTCGCCGAAACACAAACCGCGTGCTTTGCACCTGCACTGCAGTGTTCGCCCCTTCTCGCGCGCGCGCGATGGCCGTAGCACGTTGGGAAGCGGAGAGATGGTCGAGAAACGTGGCAGACATGGCAGAAAAGTCAATAAAAAAGCGATTCGTGATGGTGTCCGTGTCGGTGATAATCGTCTCAAGCGTAAGCTGGGCTGCCTGTGCTGCTGCGCGTATGCCCGCCTCTGTCCGTACCCTTAGAGGCAAAGGCTGCGGCCATGTACCACGCGGTTCGTTCAGATCTGCCAGGGCTTGTTCGACGAGTGGTTGCCAGACTGAGGTATAATCCGGACCAACGGTTGGTTCCCATGAATGCCACCACAAGTTGCATACAAACAGACCCCCTGGCTTCAGACACTGCGTAAGGCCGATAAAAACTTTGGCCTCGTCAAGAAGGTGGAGAGCCGCGCTGCACAGGACCACATCAGCTCTGGTAGTCAGCGCGCCGACTTCTTCGGCCGGCAGTTGAGTGTAGTCAGACACACGGGTGCCCAATTGCTTGCGGGCCAGTGCCAACATAGCCGCTGCTGGCTCGACTAGTTGAACACGGGTCTGAGGATAACGAGACAGAAGACGTTCCGTGACAAGTCCACTGCCAGCGGCCAGATCAATGGCTGTTCCCTGAAACGGCTGCGGAATCAGATCGATGAGGCGGTCGGCCAAACATGAGAAGAGCGGCCACGAGGCGATCAAATGATGATAGGCGGCGGCACGTTCGTGCCAGCTTCGCCAGTTTTGCAAGTTTTGAGTGATGACTTGCGGCGGCGATGATCGGGCTGTCATGGAATTTTGTACAGAGACGTCTATGGCAGGGCTAAGCGTCTCTTCTCCCTGTCGCGTCTTATCGTGCTGAGTCCGGTATAGAAAGGACAGGGGCTGGGCCGTATGGATACATGCACTGACATACCATCGTTCGCGACGCCCGCCTTAGTACGCTACTTATCAAGATATGTCAGAGCGCATTTTTGGTCATATCCCCGGCTATCCCGTGGGCAGTCGGTTCGCCTCACGGGCGGAACTCTCCAAATCTGGAGTGCATCGTCCTCGCGTTGCAGGCATTTCTGGGAGTGGACGTGAAGGGGCCGATTCGGTTGTCCTGGCCGGTGGCTATGAAGATGGTGAGGATTTTGGGGATGTGATCTTCTATACCGGACACGGTGGACGTGACCCGGACACTAAAAGACAGATCGGCCACCAACCCTTAAGCCGTGGAAACCTCGCTCTCGCCCAGAACCGATTACACAGCCTACCTGTTCGTCTCATTCGTGGGGCTGGTTTCCGCTCAGCGTATGTCCCTGACGTGGGCTACCGTTACTATGGGCTGTATGCGGTCGGGGACTATTGGAGGGAAGTTGGACGGGCTGGGTTTTTTATTTGGCGTTTTCGTCCTGTCAGAATAGAAGTGGATAAACTGATCGAGTCATCAGATGGTTATATTATTGCTTGCGAGACTGTCCACGCCCGACAGCTCAAACAGCTCTATCATTTTCGCTGTCAGATCTGCGGTGTCCGACTTGAGGGTTCTGCTGGTCCGTATTCGGAAGCTGTCCACATTCGGCCTCTCGAAGCCCCACACAATGGCCCGGACTCTCCAGAGAACATGCTCTGTCTTTGTCCGAACTGTCGTGTGTTGTTTGATATTGGAGGAGTCACGATTGCTGATGATTTCCAACTCATCGGTAGGGAAGGGCAGTTGCGAGTTGATTTTCGGCATCGGCTCAATCGTGAGTGCTTGCGCTATCGGCGGCAGCATTATCCGCTCGATCCAGAAGAGGAGTCCCGTAGGTCAGGTTAGCGGAGCGTAACCTGACAGCCCGCCCCATCTCACTTTTGGTGCGCAGGGCACCCCCTACGGGAAGCTACTGGTCACTACTATCAACAAAACACGTGCCAGAGTAAGAAGGAGAGATGATGCAGGGCAACATACGCAAGATGATCACAACGGACAGCAATCCCGTTGCCTATACACTCCCCATTGGGGAGGAGCAGATTCCGCTGAATTCCCTCTTAGGAAAGACGTTGTGTCTTACGTTTACCGGAGACATTCATTGCGTTGTCTGTGGTCGCAAGACGAAGAAGAGCTTTAATCAGGGCTATTGTTATCCATGCTTCCGGGACCTTGCGCAGTGCGACCTGTGTATCGTCAAGCCGGAGCTGTGTCATTACGATCAGGGCACGTGTCGCGAGCCGGAATGGGGCGAAGCCCACTGCATGCAGCCGCACATAGTGTATGTGGCGAACTCGTCAGGACTCAAAGTCGGCATTACGCGTGGCAGCCAAATTCCCACGCGTTGGATGGATCAAGGTGCCGTGCAAGCGCTGCCGGTTTTTCGCGTGCAGAGTCGATACCAGGCCGGTCTGCTTGAAGTGATGTTTAAAAAACATATTTCTGATCGAACGGACTGGCGGCGTATGCTCAAGGGAGATCCGGAACCGGCTGATCTGAGCGCCAAGAGTGCAGAGCTGCGTAGTATCTGTAGTGACGAACTGGACAAACAACGGGCGGTCGCTGGAGAAGCGGGCATCAGCCTGCTTGAGGAAGAGGCCGTTCGGTCCTTTACCTACCCTGTCCTCGAATATCCGACCAAAGTCAAAGCGCTCAACTTTGACAAAACACAAGAGATCGCTGGAACGCTGCTTGGGATTAAAGGGCAGTATCTGATTTTTGATACGGGCGTGTTGAATGTTCGGAAGTTTGGCGGGT
>CAUZQN010000574.1:0-2954 GCA_963581605.1 uncultured Binatia bacterium (SeqCode) | reverse complement strand
CGCGTCATGCGCAACCTGGAGCGCGTCCGCGGCGTGGTGAAAGTATCGAGGATGAAGCACTGAAGGGATCGTTGTACTCGGGACAGCTCTCGCAGGGGTAGGCTGGGGCCAGAGGTGACGGCCTGCGCTTCACGCCGCCTTGACAATCTTGCCCGAACGGATACAGCGCGTACAGACACGCAGACGCCGAACCGTTCCATCCACCTTGGCTTTCACCCGCTGCAGGTTGGGCAACCAACGGCGCCGGGTCTTATTGTTGGCGTGACTGACATTATTGCCCACGGACGGGCCTTTTCCACAAATTTCACATCTTTTGGCCACGAAACTCCTCCATCACGCTTGCCCTCTTGCACTCGGGAAAGCTCCTGTGTGTACCACAGGCTTTGCACTGGTGCAACACGGCCAAACCGTACATTTATTCTTGAGATATTGCGATGATACGTTCAATCAGATCTGTGCTTGAAAAGCCGTCCTGGTAGCGCACGGCAACGACCCGTCCACCGTTTTTTTCGACAATCTCTTTTCCAATTATAGTCTCGGGATCCCAATCTCCGCCTTTGACTAAGATATGCGGCTGCAGGGCGCGAATCAATGTCAACGGTGTTTCTTCGTCAAACGTTGTGACGTAATCAACCGCCTCCAGAGCAGCCAGCAGGGCTAAACGGCTCGCTTGATCGAGAATCGGCCGTTTCTCACCCTTCAACCGTTTCACCGAAGCATCGCTATTGATCCCCACCACAAGAACATCGCCAAAGGTTTTTGCTTGGGTCAGGGTAAATATGTGACCAGGATGCAATAGGTCAAAGCAGCCGTTGGTGAATACGATCCGTTTTCCCTGACGGCGCAATCGCGACAGTTGTGCGGCAAGATCTTTCGCAGCAAGGGTCTTTTGCATGACTATCCGTTTCCCGGAATTCCTGGGTCTGGTCCAGAACCGAAAGGGTCGTTGGTCCGCCCTCTGCTGACGCACTTCGAGAGTACCTCAGTGGCCGTATATTAAAATGCGCTTTTCCCCGCTGAGGTGATACCGATGAGCGATAAGGACAAACGAAACTCCACCTCGCTCGGGTTGACTTTATCCACGATGCCGAAATCAAACGCCCAACACTTTTGCGGCGAGAGGAACCGCAGGAAATAGCGGCTGCCGATAAACAAATTATCATTCAGGTCGTAGCGCGTAAAATAGGCCGCAGTCAGATATTCGTTAAAGCGAAATATGAGACTCCCATTGACCTCCTTGAGCAGGCGGTCGGCAATGGTGCGATATGTGACACGGATGCTGGTCCGCCGCTGTAGATGACGCACCAAGGGACTGACCTCGGGCAATGGCCGCGGGTCGCGGAGAAACCCGCCTATGCGCGCGGCAATCACATCCCCACGCTCAAAGCCGTAGGTCGTGTCTGCAGAAAGGGTGAAAAAAGAGAGCGGTCGAAACTGCGCATGAAGATCAACATCTGAAAAATGTTGCTCTTTTTTCCTGTCGGCACCTGGAGGGGCGCCTGAGTTGAGCCCAAACTCTTCTCCTCCTTCCCGCAAACCACGGCTGGGATCATAGGCATGCGTAATAGACAAACGTGCCAGTTCGCGAATGGTGGTGGCCTGGTTCGGGGAGCCAGGGATAGGGGAGAATTTTCCGAGCAGACGATTGGAAACGCCATAGACGAAAAGGCTGCGTTTATTAATCCGATCCAAAGCATCGTACAGAGGCAGGTCGTCTTGATCGACAGACGGCACATAGGAAAATGAAGCATACGGCTCAACCACATGTTGTAGTTTCAGCAGTCCTCCCCAGCCAACATCATACACCCGCGATAAGCGTGTCCCGATTTCAGCCTGGAGCTGGATGAGTTCTCGTGCCTGGTTCCGGCGCAGACGGCCTGAGCTAGGCAGAGCCCGCCTGCCTGGTGCCCGGGAACTCATATGGTAGACAGTTTCACGCGCAGTCACTTTTACTGAACCAAAAAAATACCTGCCAAGCGAGAAGGGTACGGATATCCATGGGGCCAGATCGAACCGTTGCCCATAGTAGCCACGGTTCCGAAAGAAATGGCTACCTTCTACGGTAATGCCGGCTTCAAGGCGGTCGTTCCAAAAACGCTGATGGCCTTGGAAATGTATCTGCGGCAGCACCTGGAAGGCATTATCCTGGTCGCCGCGGAGATCTTGATAATAGCGTGCCTCCGAACGCAGTTGCGCCTGCTTCCAGGTCTTGACTGCCCCTACTCGTGAGTCAGTGAACCGCCGCGAGCGGAGCTCGCGGTCCTCTAGCCTGGGATGAAATGACATATTTATCTCGCGTAAAAAGAAGTCATCACTGACAAAAAACAAATCACTATACAGATCGATGTCATCCGCTAGACTTTGTCGGTGCACCCCAGTTACACTCCAGCGATCGATGGGAGAGGTTGTCGAGGCTGGGCCACGGATCTGTTCATTAAAGTATGAGGCAGAGAATTCCCCCTCTGTCCGCTCGTTGGGAGCATACCGGTACTCACCTAAGAATCCGATGCGGGCAGACGTTTCCACGTCTGCCGTCAGCGTCAGATCCTGGCTCTTACTCATTGCCCAGTAGAAGGGTTGCTGCCACTGGAAACCACGCTTACTCGAAAAGCTGTATTGAGGCGCAAGCAGACCAGTCTGTCGTTCCTTGCGAACGGGAATGAGTGCATACGGCACATACAACACCGGGACATCGCGGATGCGAAACAGCCCGCCTCGAATTTTGCCAGTTCCGCCTACGGTGAGATCGAACTCTCTCGCACCGATGCTCCAGTCCGCCTTTTCTACTGTGTCACATTCACACGTTGTTATCGACCCGTCTTCGATATGGTAGCTTTGACCATAGGATTTCCGGATCTTTTTCCCGGTTATAGTGTACTGATTACGCGGGAGATGAATCGTCCCGTTCTGGATCTCACCGGTTTCGTCCGTCAACTCCAGTTGCATAGCCTCAG
>CAUZQN010000573.1:0-2969 GCA_963581605.1 uncultured Binatia bacterium (SeqCode) | reverse complement strand
CGTTCATCGATACTGTGTTGCTTAGACGACGAAACGAGATCGCTCATGGTGAAGATATTTTTGTTGCTCTAGCCGATTTGAGCCTACTTACTACGGAGACAATCGCCTTGATGCGCTCGTTCGGTGATGCCTTAGATAATCATGTCTGTCTGAGACACTACAGATCCGCCTAAATGTTGCCGCAGCTTAACAGATGGCAAACAAAGATGAATACTTTCAGTCCAGCTCTCCGTTCGCCATACGGAGGTTGTAGGCGATGGGGGGAGGGAGGGTCAAGATGCGGATGGGTGGGTTAGAACTCTGTTTATACGGATTACTCTTGACCCCGCGGATTGTATACACTAGGCGGATAGGATGGATCTGTGTGAATGTGGGGGCGGGGGCGAAACACGCGGGGGGCGATTTTTGCGGGGCCATGCGGGCGGGTCTATCCACGACCGAAGGCGGTGCCGCTGCCTTCACGGAAAGGGTATGCGGCGGACGAAGGCCCGATCAGAAACGCACGCCTCGTTGATAAGCCGTCCAGATGGCCTGGCGTCGGGTCGTTGTCTCTCAAGAGTGCTG
This sequence comes from uncultured Binatia bacterium (SeqCode), assembly GCA_963581605.1. Taxonomy (GTDB): domain Bacteria; phylum Desulfobacterota; class Binatia; order Bin18; family Bin18; genus Bin18. The sequence continues at coordinate 2,405 of CAUZQN010000573.1, read as the reverse complement.
CGTCCCAGGGTGGACGGCTGTATTGGTATACGAAGTATCCGGCCGCAGATCAGGCCGCAAAGGATAGGGCGTATCAGATCGCACGAGAGCGCGCGGAAGTGATGCGGTTAGAGGACGACGAACTACGAGACGGCAGAGCCGCACGTTAGAAGCATTTCCCATATCCAGCGATAGCTGGATATGGGAAATGCTTATCAAGAATGAGCAAAAATTGCTGAAATTGTGTCAGGTCAAGAAATGACCCTAAGTTCCAATCAACGCCAGCTCTCGAATCAGGGAGAACCTTCTGCCGCCTGAGCCATTTGCTGCATGAGAGTAGGAGGTCCCTCGCTGAGTCGCGCCTCGCCTGTCGGGATGAATGCGCTGCCGATCTTACCGAGGAGAATCTGCGCGTTCATTTCCGCGCCCTCCTTCCCGGCCTCTTTCATCGCAGGGAACTGGGCCAGCAAAATGTCGGCGGCGCTTTGGTAGACGTGCGACGGGTCTCCGCGCCAAGCCGGGAGCGCTGCTAGCTGCTCCTCGCTGAGGTCTTTTACGAAATGCCGCGCTTGCAGTGGCATTAACTCCGCATTGGCCAAGCCCTCGAACTCCCTGTAATTCATGACCTGCGTCACCAATACTTTCTTGTCGTACGCGGGATGGTCTGCGAACAAAACACTCCAACAGTTCGTGCAATAAAAGCGGGTGGTATCGGCGTTTTCGAAATTCAGAAAGGCACCAAGCTTCTCCTCGCCCGTCACGATTGTGAACTCATTTGGGAACCAACTGGTATCCAAACACTGATGGATCGGAAGGGCAGGCCCCCCGCGCTTGTTCGCGTACCACAAGGCAGTAGTGCAATCGTGGCAGCAACACGCAAGTCTGAACACATCGTTTTTTGTGAAGAACTCAATTTGCACCGTTGTGTACTTGCACGTAATAGTCGCCATATGTCAGTGTCCGGTGCGCAAGCATGAGTTTCGCGCTCTACCCCGATAGCTTGACAGCACCGTTCCTCAGGCTTTCGACTGTTTCTTTGAGAATGGTTGGCACGTCCCGGAGTGATACCCCTAAGCTATCTCGTCTCGTGAAATCGAATCCCGTAGGCGGCAGCGGCTGCTCGATTAATGGCTCTGGCATTTGCGCTTCGGGAATGAGTTTTTCAAGCTCAGCATAGATGTCCTTATAGTGCCAACTGTCGTAGACACCAAAGTAGCGGCCACTCGCTTCAGGGCTTTCATAGGCCGCTAAGAACAACAAAGCCAAGTCTTGCACGTGAATCATGGAGGACGAGTCGTTGGGAATCTTGTCGTGACGGGGCGCGCCACCCTGAAGCATGTTTCGCAGCATGCCTTGGAATCCACCTTCCGCATGCTCAGGGAGGACCGCGGGACCCAACATGAGGGTCGGGAGGAAAATGGATAAACGGATATTGTTATGTGCAGCAAATTCCATGGCGGCCGCTTCCATCACCGTCTTTGCAGCGGACGTATACTTCTTTTGCGCGTACTGATGCGCTCGGTCTGACCAATGGTCGATTTCGTTTTTCTTTTCGACCGGATTTTTAGGGTTGGTACTGCTGGTGCTACTACAGATGATGGCGTCTTTGATGCCCGCATCATATGCAGATCGCAGAATATTCAGACAGCCGGCGACCGTGGGCATGACAATTTCTTTCTCACCTTGTTCGTCGTCCATTTCGCGGGCAGGTTTTCCGCTTGGTCCGAAATAGGTGGGAATGAGACAAGCAATGAACACCGCGTCAGCGTTGGACAGAGCTTCGTCGAAAGCGCCGGGGTGTGACATATCCGCGCCAAGCAGCTCCAGCCGTTCGGGTGCTCCAGCCAATGCATACAGGTGCCTGGTTTTCTCCGTATCGGAACTGTCACGGAGTGTGCCGCGCACCCGGTAGCCCCGTTCCAAGGCGGCTTTGGTGAGATTGGCACCAACAAGGCCGCTGGCTCCGGCAATACAAATCGTCTTGGATTCAGTCATCCCCTCTCCGTTTGTTGCGTCATCCTTCTTGGTTAACGAGGTATTGTCAAGTTGTTGGCTCCTTGAGGAAGGGGAGCTAGTCGCCCGCGCCCAGGCAGTTTAGAAGATCACCATAGACTGAATCATTGTTGAGTCCGGAGTATGACATTGACATGGCTTGAAGAGCGAATCGCTGGAGCGCATGAACGCCGGGGGATCTCCATCAGCATCATTGTGTTGCGCATGGTGATTGGTTTTGCCTTCCTTCCTGCAGGGCTCAAGAAGCTGCTGGGACAGCCGTTTACCGATCCAGCGAACACGGGGGTTTTTCACGAGTTCCTGCATGCCTTTCATGCCACCGGCCTGTTCTATCAATTTGTGGGGGCACTGCAGCTCACGGCCGCTGTGTTGCTTATAACGCAGCGCCACGCGACTTTGGGAGTGGCGCTTCT
>CAUZQN010000572.1:0-2972 GCA_963581605.1 uncultured Binatia bacterium (SeqCode) | reverse complement strand
TTCGGCTGCTTTGTCAGCAGCATTTTGAATACCCTGGTCGGTGACTCCTGCTTGCGTAAGAATGTCTTCTGCTGCGCTCAATCGGATTGGTGTTGGCCCAACTCCGGCGGCAGCCAAACGCGCTGTCCGACACTGTTCGCCATCCGTATCAATTACTGCTGCAATTCCGACTACAGCGAAGTCCCCATGCCGCCGAGCGAATTCTTCAAACGCCCAGCCGCTTGTCGCAGGGGAGGATGAAAAGCGGACTTCAGTTAAGACTTCGTTCGGGGCGAGTGCGGTTGTGAGATAGCTCACAAAAAACTCTTCGGCAGATAAGACTCTCGTACCGTTGGGTCCCTGAATAATCAGTTCGGCATTCAAGGCCATAGCGACTGTTGGATACTCTGCCGCAGGATCAGCATGGGCCAGACTGCCGCCTATTGTGCCGCGCGTACGGATGGGTAGATGACCAACGAGTGTTGTTGCCTCATACAGAAGCGGAAGCTGGTTACGGATCAGCTCTGAAAACTCAATCGTTCTCTGCCGGGTTAAGGCGCCAATACGAATCAGTCCGTCTTTTTGCTGAATATATGAAAGATCCGCCACGCGGTTGATATCGATCAAGGCAGACGGATAGCTCAGCCGAAAATTCAGCAGAGGCATGAGGCTCTGCCCGCCCGCCAGCACCTTTGCTTCGTCTCCGTAACGTTGGAGTAAATCTAGCGTTTCTTTGACGCTGGTTGGATCATAGTAGTCAAACGGCGGCGGCTTCATTTCCCTCTGGCTTGTATCCGGCTCGGTGAAGGTGGTAAAGGGTGCGCTATCTATATGGATGCTGGGACAACGTTCCTGCACACATCCTCAGACAACTGAAGGAGGCGTTCGAACATGGCTAAGAAACTGCTGGACGGGCTCTGGCTCAATTCGAGGCCAAGCGAGATGTATGGCAAGAAGTTCTGGACGGCGTGCAGGAGATCAAGGCGGGCGGCGGCAAGCGGGTTGTGGTTGAGCCACGCTCCCCCATTGCGCGTGCGCGTTTGAAGTCGGGTCTCACCCAAGCGCAGTTCGCGCGTTTGCTGGGGGTTTCGAAACGGACGCTGGAGCAATGGGAGCAAGGACGCCGTCAGCCGAGTGGAGCAGCAAAGACGCTCATTCGGGTAGCAGAGCTGCACCCTGAAGTGTTGCGTGACCTTGCAGCGTAAGCAGTCTTCTCCCTAACTGTGACATTGGTACGGAATCCTTGGGCCGGTCACCAGCCCGAAGAGGAGTCTTCACACAGTGACAAAATATCGTGTGGCCGCAGATATTGGTGGGACGTTCACCGACTTTGCTGTTGAACAGGAGTCCGGTCACGTTTTCACCGGCAAAGTACTCACAACCCCGGATAATCCTGCCCGCGGGGTGCTGAACGGACTCCGAGAACTTATCCCCATTCCAAAAGACATCGACTTTCTCGTCCACGGCACGACGGTGGGACTGAACGCCTTTCTCGAACGCAAAGGCGAGCGTGTTTTGCTCATTATGACTGCCGGACTGCGGGACGCCTACTCCATTGCCCGGGGCGACCGCAAAGAATTGTACGCCTTGCACTACCGCAAACCCGAGCGCCTCGTCCCCCGGCGCGACGTGCACGAAGTCCGCGAACGCGTCAAATGGGATGGCATAGTGCTCGACCCCCTGCACGAAGAGGATGTTGCAGCCATCATCCAGAAAGTGCAGGACGAGGATATCAAGGCAGTCGCCGTCTGCTTTATTCACGCCTATGCCTTTCCAGACCACGAACTGCAGGCGCGGGAGATATTGTCGGCAGCGTTGCCGGGTGTATCGATCAGTCTCTCGCATGAAATTGCGCGTGAATGGCGTGAATATGAGCGGGCCTCTTCGGCGGTGATGAACGCCTATATTGCGCCACTTGTACAGGGGTATCTGACGAGCTTCGAGCAGGAAGTGCGTGCGTTGGGTGTTGAGACGACCTTGCACGTTATGCAGTCCAGTGGCGGTGTGATGACACTCGATGCCGCCCGTAAGTTGCCGATCTCTATGCTCTTGTCCGGCCCTGTGGGCGGAACCATAGGTGGGATTGCCCTCTCTCGGGCCATGCAGCGTTCCAATCTGCTGTGTGTGGATATGGGCGGCACGTCGTTTGACCTGAGTTTGGTCGTAAATGGCAAACCCGAAATCACTACGGAGACCGAGCTGGAAGGTTTGCCGTTACTGATGTCTATTGTGAATATTCACACCATAGGCGCGGGCGGTGGGTCGCTGGCGTGGGAAGAAGCCGGCGCGATCCGGGTTGGTCCGCAGAGTGCGGGCGCCGTGCCCGGTCCTGCCTGTTATGGTCGAGGTGGCAGCCAGCCCACTGTTACTGATGCCAACCTATTCCTCAAACGACTCGGCGCACAGTCGTTATTGAGTGGGCGCATGACCTTGGATGAAGACGCGGCAGCCCAAGCTATTCACCGCCGGGCCCAACAGATTGGGCTCAACGACGTGGCCTTTGCCGAAGGCATGCTGGCCATTACCAACGCCAAGATGGCCGATGCGATGCGGACTATCACGGTGGAGCAGGGCATAGACCCACGCGCCTATTCTCTGGTGGCGTTTGGTGGGGCTGGGCCCATGCATGCGGCCTGGTTAGCCCGCGAACTGGATATTCGTGAGGTGATTATCCCGCGCTTCCCAGGGACCTTCTCTGCGTGGGGGATGCTGCAAACCGATGTACGCCACGACTTAACCCATACTTTCTACCGTCCCACACAAGAGGTGACAACGAACGATGTTGCGCAGGTCTACCAACAACTCCAGCAAGACGGAACGGCTGCGCTCCGAGCCGAACGCATCGCCCCGGAAGAGATGTATTTCGTGCGCTCAGCCGACATGCGCTATATCGGCCAGGAATACGCGGTGAACGTCGCTATTGGTGAGACGATAGACATCACCACGATTGAGGCGAGTTTTCATACCACTCACCAGACCCGCTACGGCCACTC
>CAUZQN010000571.1:0-2976 GCA_963581605.1 uncultured Binatia bacterium (SeqCode) | reverse complement strand
CTATAATATGGGTCCGTTTCGCCTGATACAGCGCGAGTATCGCCCGTATGTAGTGACCCGGCTTTATGTCAGCCAAATTCTGATGAGACAGGAACAGATCCGCTCCGCCACTTTTCGCCCCCGTTCGATTCTCCGTTATCCTCTTTCCGCAGAGGAGCTTGCGGTCTTTCCCGATCAGGCAACATATCCCTCCGAATGCCATCTGCAACAATTTGCCGCAACATCCTCGGCAGTAGACAAAACCTAGCCAGCATCCCGCCTCTCTCGTCCGAGTCTGACCTGGCCTGGCAGGCAGGCGACTTTTCTCGCTCAGCCATTCAGCATTGCTCTTTTCATCTTGAGGGTGGTATACCTTGTCCTACTGCACCCAACGGCATGTGGGCTCATTCCACCAGGTCTGAGAGACTAGGTCTGACAGAAAGGACGAGTATTTCATGGGTACTGTCGAGACTTTGGCCCTTGCCATGGGAACGGCCTGGACTTCCGGCATCAACCTGTACGCGACCGTTGCCGTCCTTGGGCTGGCACATCACGCCGGTATGATCGACCTCCCGTCAGAACTCCAGGAGACGGTCGCCAACCCGTTCGTTATCGGTGTTGCCAGCGCCATGTATCTGGTGGAATTTTTTGCGGATAAAATTCCGTATGTCGATAATGCCTGGGACAGCATCCACACCTTTATTCGTGTACCGGCAGGCGCGTTACTCGCAGCAGGCGCGGTTGGGGATACGGCTCCGGCATTGGAGCTGGCAGCCATGCTGGGCGGCGGTACCGTTGCCCTGGTTTCGCACGGGACTAAAGCAACGGCCCGTCTTGCCGTGAATACCAGCCCCGAACCGTTCAGTAATTGGATTGTGAGTATTGGGGAAGACCTGGCAGTTATCGGCGGCCTTTGGTTGAGCTTCCAGCATCCGTGGGCCATGGTAACTTTTCTTATCCTTTTCCTCCTGTTTGCCGTCTGGTTGATTCCTAAATTGTTTCGCTTTGCCAAGCGCGGCTTTCAAGCCCTGCGGTCATGGCTGCGAGGCGAGCGGCAGCGGACCGCACCGCTAGAAGCACCCAGCACTCCACCCACATAGGCCCCCTCGGTTGCTGGGACGCCGGCTGTTTCGTCCCCTGAAAACAGCACAGCCGGCACTGTACTCTATAGGGAGAACGCCATGCACAGCCAGGATATTAGACAGCAAGTTCAGGCAGTATACGCCAAGGCGGCCTTGCAGGCGACTCAGGGCAATCGGGCCAGCTGTGGTGAAGCGACCGCAGGCAGCGACGATCCTATTACCTCAAACCTGTACTCAGATGAGCAGGTTACGGGCCTACCTATAGAGGCCATTGCTGCTTCGCTCGGGTGTGGCAATCCAACAGCGCTCGCCCAGCTCCATCCAGGTGAGATCGTGCTTGACCTCGGCTCGGGTGGCGGCATAGACGTTCTGCTGTCTGCCCGACGAGTCGGCCCCACAGGAAAAGCCTATGGCCTGGATATAACGGACGAAATGCTGGACTTAGCGCGCGAAAACCAGCGCAAGGCTGGAACCGAAAATGTCGAATTTCTCAAGGGCGAGATTGAGCAGATTCCGCTTCCTGACAACTCGGTCGATGTCATTATCTCAAACTGTGTCATCAACCTGTCTGCAGATAAAGATCGCGTCCTCGCTGAAGCCTTTCGCGTGCTTCGACCCGGCGGCCGCTTTGCGGTTTCTGACATCGTCGTACGAGGCGAGGTCCCAGATAAAATTCGCCGCAATATCGAGTTATGGATCGGCTGTATCGCCGGAGTCTTAGCAGAACAGGAGTATCGTACCAAGCTTACCCGCGCTGGTTTTACCTCCATCGACATTGAATCCACGTGCATCTACCGGATGGAAGATGCACGCGTCTATTTATCGGACCGAGGCATCGATATTGAGACAGCGGCTGCACGAATAGACGGCAAGTTCGGAAGTGCCTTTGTCCGCTCCCGGAAGCCTGCTGCGAGCTAAGTATAGAGAGCGTGGGCCACCTCTTGACCTCTCCCAAACGGCAAGACATTATGCTCCGGCCTGGAGCCGGAGCCAACAAGAAGAGAGGTACAAGCCTTTGCTGGAAACTCCGCCATAGAGGAGCGCTGGGAATAGTCTTGAGAATAGCTCTCACAACATATGCGGAGGCACACACAGATCCATGTTAGGACGTCTTGGAGCGGTGTGGGGTGTTGCCGGCGTGAGCCTCTTACTGAGCTATTCAACAGTTCGACTGTCTTCTATTGCGCTTGACGCATGGTCTTACGAGTTCAGTTGGTACCATTGGCTGGCTCTAGTACTGAATGTGATCTATATGGCTTACTCCGAGGGCTACTCCGGCTTTCAACGCGGCTTTTCGCCTCGGGTCGTAGCACGCGCAAAATATCTGTTCGAGCACCCGAATCTGTTGCATACTCTTTTGGCCCCTATATTTTGCATGGGCTATTTTCATGTTCAGAGACGCCGCCAGGTGTTCATTTTCGCCCTCACAACAATGATTGTCCTGTTTGTCATCTTCTTGCCATACTTAGCCCAGCCTTGGCGAGGAATTGTTGACGCTGGGGTTGTTGTCGGCCTGATCTGGGGTCTTGGCTCGATATGGATCTTCGCGTTCCAGGCCTTTACCTCGGACGATTTTTCTCATTCTCCCGAAGTACCGGAATAAAGAAGCATCACGTTTTTTTTCGTTCTCCCCTTCCGCCACCCCTTTCCCGGCTCTTTACGTTACGGCTCACTGGCGGGTCATCTTTAATCTTTCCGCCTGCCAGCCGATAGCTAATTTATATATAGGATAGCCAATTTCGACTATTTCTTGGGCAACGATATGAAAAGGCTGATCTCTATCGACCAACTCAAACCGGGCATGTATGTCGCGGAAATCAAGAATATATCGTGGATAAAACATCCTTTTTTCCGTAATCAGCATCTCATCAAGAACGAGGATGAAGTCCAAGCCCTCAGAGATTGCGGAGGGTGT
>CAUZQN010000570.1:0-2987 GCA_963581605.1 uncultured Binatia bacterium (SeqCode) | reverse complement strand
ATAGGGCGGGGACTAACTCTGTATCCAAAAGATGGCTGACTGATTGCAGGAGTTCCTGAATCGTGGGTCGGTCTTGCATTAGGCCTCCATCAAATGCAGCAATTCCCATTCGGTCTCTGCCGTGCGGCGGCCGATGGCGGCGAGTTCGACACTCTGATTCTGTCCGTCTAGAAATGGTTGGGTCATATTTAAGCAGATAACGCCCCAGCGCAGATTGCCGAAAATCTCCCAAAACCGGACGCGCTCGGAGTCAACCGGATAGCCCCCGGCTTGTTCATACGCCCGCTGAAAGGCTGCTCGCGTTCCGACACCACCGACAGGCAAACTGTCACGCCCAAAGCGCCAGGAGCGCATACATATCCAACCGAGGTCTTCCATTGGGTCGCCGATATGGGCCAGCTCCCAGTCGAGAATAGACCGCACTCCATCCGGCCCGAACATGATATTGCCCATACGGTAGTCGCCGTGGACAAGGACGCGCTGGGAGTCTGCGGGCAGATGCTGCCGCAACCAGCGAAAGGCTAACTCAAAAGTCGGGTGCGGTTCGCGGGCCATGGTGTGGTATTTGTCTTCGTAACGGATGATTTCTTCTTCTGCAGCCGAGCGCCCGTGTTGCGGCGCGAGCAGATCGGCCAGAGGATATTTTTCGATCGGTATACGGTGAATCTTGGCAAGGATTTTTCCCAACTGCTGCGGCATGACCTGACGCGCGTCGGCGTAGGTCGCCTCCCGGAACAGACGCCGCGGAATGGTCTCGCCCTCGATGCGCTCCATAATGAAGAAAGGCTCTCCGAGGCTGTCGTCCCCCAGGAAATAGGGCTTGGGCACAGGAGAACCTTCGTCGTAGGCGGCTGCAATGACCCGATACTCCAGGTCTCGCTCCATCACGGCCTGAGGGCCTCCGGGAGGATCACTACGCAGAATAAGAGCAAGCGTCTGGGTCTGGCCGTCTGGCTCTTCGAGCACGGCATCAAACGACCACGTTTGGCGTGATGCACCACCGGTCAAGAGGCGTAAATCTTGGACAAGTAGGTGCTGCAGTGTCTTTTTTTGAGCAGCAGTGAAGGACCGCTTGAGAAAGTCTGCCAGGCGTCGGGCTAGTTCATCTATAGAGATATTGGGCATATTGTGAGTATTCGTCATTTTCGGAAGCCCCTGTTTTTGAGGAAGAGGAAGACCGTTAGCACGGACGAATACTCACCTCTATACCGTGCACGCTCGAACTTTCACCCATGTCGGTTTTGTGGCCAGGATTAAGGACGTTCACATTGCGGCGATGCTGCTCCTGTTTGGGCCAGCGGCCTTTGTAAGTCAGGGCGACGCCTTGTGGTGTGAGAGGATCAACCTTGGCAATGAGTTCAAGCCAGCCTGTTTCATTCTCAAGCCGAACCCGAGCGCCGTCTTTCAGACCAAGACGATCGGCATCTTCGGGATGCACAATCACGTTCGCTTCGCCTGCCCTTTGCTGGATGTTTTTGTCGTTTGCGTACGAGTCGTTCATACGCCAAAGTGAGGCTGGGCTGAGTAAGCGCAGATGGCCGTCTCTCGGCGGCGGATCGACCCAAGGTTGCGGAATCCGGGGCAGGCCCTTTTTTTCGGCTTTTTCCGAGGCAATCTCAATCTTGCCGCTGGGAGTATCGAATTTGTAATCTTGGTAGAAGATCAGCGGCGACTCGCTGATCGGATGCCAGCCCTTGTTTTTGAGTTCGTTGAAGTCAAAGCCGACCTGCATTTCAGTCAGGAGACGGCTCAGAACCACCTCATCCGGCTCAAAGAGTTCGGCTTGCTCAAAGCCCATCCCTTTTGCTAAACGCCGAAAGATTTCTTGGTTCGGCAATGACTCTCCCATGGGCTTGCGGGCTTGAGCTTGGGCACCGATGTTGAGGTGGAAATAGCTAAAGGTCAGGTCATCGAATTCGAGAAAACTCGCCGCAGGCAGGACGATGTCGGCAAAGTCGGTGGTATCTGTCGGAAAACAATCCACAACAACAGTGAACAGATCGTCACGCCGCAGTGCCTGATGTAAACGTCGCTGTTGCGGCGCGGAGGCGGCGGGGTTTGTATTCCAGCATACTAAGGCTTGGGCCGTATCGACATCTTCCAGCCGCTCGGCAAAATCCATATGACTGATGCTGGCCCGCTTTCCTCGGAGTAAGTGCGCTCCAGCCAAGGCATCAAAGTCGGCCCCGGCAATGCCTGGCGTAATATTCAGATAATAAAAGCCTGCTCCTGGTTTGCCGACATTGCCGGTGAGCGTCGGCAGGAGGCCGCACGCCCGCATAACATTTCCGCCTGTTGCCTGACGCTGGAGTCCTTGGCCGACCCAGAGCAGAGATGGACCTGGACCGTACACATGAGCGGCCTGTTCGATGAGGGAAGCAGGGACACCGGTTTGTGCCTCTCCCCAGGTTGGGTTACATGCCTCCAGTATGGGGAAAAGTTCGTCTGCCCCGACTGTATGGTTGTTGATAAAGTCGGCATCGAAAAACCCATCACGCTGTAAGACGTGCAACAGGCTAAAAGCGAGCGCGGCGTCTGTGCCGGGAAAAGGCTGCAGATGGAAATCTGCCTGGGCCGCGGTTGCAGTCCGAATTGGATCAACGACTATGATTTTTGCCGGAGACTCAGGCAACCAGTGTTTATGCGCATGGGGGGCCGAATGCGCGGGGTTCGCGCCCCACACCAGAATGCACTTAGAGTCTGCGGCCGTGCGTGGGTCAAAGCCGACGTATGAGCTGCCGAACAAAAGACCCCAAGCCACATGTCCGGCCATATTGCAGATGGTATCAGGCTCAACCTCGGTGGCACCCAGGCGGTGAAAGAAACGCATGGGGAACATATACGCAAGCAGAGACAACGTGCCGCTATAGTGGGTATGGACGATTGCTTGAGGACCCGCTGTCTCAACAATCGTCCGGAGTTGGGATGTAATCGCTTCCAACGCCTCGTCCCAGCTGATGCGTGTAAACTCACCTGCACCTTTTGGT
>CAUZQN010000569.1:0-2999 GCA_963581605.1 uncultured Binatia bacterium (SeqCode) | reverse complement strand
AGCTTGAATCCGCACATCTTCTCGTCGGCCCAGGGCATTGTCACGATGAATACACCGCCGGATACCATCGATGTTTTTGATTCCATGATTGTGGCGGACGATCCCCGGCACAAACGACTGCGCGGCTTGATCTCCCAGGCCTTCACCCCACGCCGACTGCGCACCGTTGAAGCAAACGTACAAACGACAGCCCAGCGGGTCCTGAATAGCGTGATCGAAACAAGCGAATGCGATTTTGTTGATAGTATTGCCGCCCCGTTCCCTATCCAAATCATCTGCGAAATGATGGGTATCCCTGAAAGCCAACACGCCTTTGTCTTTCAGAAAACTAATATTATCCTCCGCGGAGCAGACCCCGAATACGGGACCGAGAATCTTGCCGAACGCTTTATGGACAGCATCCAAGCCGCACGGGAGCTGAGCGAGTTGATGAAGGACATGCGCCAGCAGCGTTTACAGCAGCCGACAGACGACCTCACCTCGGCGCTGGTGCATGCTGAAGTGGACGGAGACCGACTCAGCGTCGATGAGCTCGGCTCTTTCTTCGTGTTGCTGACTGCAGCCGGGAACGAAACCACGCGCAACGCGATCAGTCATGGCATCAAACTCTTGTGTGACCACCCGGATCAACGCCAGCTGTGGCCGTCTGATTTCGACACGCATTATAAGACTGCCATCGAAGAGATCGTGCGCTGGGCCAGCCCGGTGATCTATATGCGCCGGACAACGATGTGTGACACCGAGATCGGCGGACAGGCTCTGCGTGAAGGGGAAAAGGTGTGGCTGCTGTATTCTTCAGCCAATCGCGACGAGGATGCCTTTGAAGATCCGTATCGCTTTGATATCACCCGCACTCCCAACGAACAGGTCGGATTTGGGGCGGGCGCGCACTTCTGTTTGGGTGCGAATCTGGCGCGGCGCGAAATGGCAGTCATGTTTCGTGAATTGTTTCGGCGTATGCCGGATATTGAAATCACGGCGGAGCCTGAGCGTCTGATGCATAATTTTATTCATGGCATTAAACATATGCCGTGTCGCTTCACCCCAGGACCGGTTGAGGCCTAACCTTTGCTTGACAAGTGCGTTCTCAGACGTTGGAGATACAGCCCAAAAGGAGAGTGAAGATATGGCAAGCCAAACGGCCCGTCGAACACGAACCGCAAAGAAAACCGCCCGCCCAGCAGCCAAGAAAGTAGCACCGAAGGCGACCGCCTTCTCTAAGGCGACGGCTTCCCAACAAAACGCATCAGTCCCCACAATCATCGACCCAGGCTGGAGCTGGGACGACGGCCTACCCTTAGCCCAGGCTAAGCAAATCGGTAATACCATCTATGTGTCCGGCCAGATCGCCTTCAATCCGGAGGGAAAACTGGTCGGCAAGGGCAATATGAAAGCCCAGACGCGCCAAGTGTTTCGCAACATCAAAGCCGTCCTTGACGCAGCCGGGGCCAAGATGGAGCATATCATTAAGATCAATACGTATATTACGGACGGCAGCAAATTCATGGATATGCTGGAAGCGCGCGGCGATGTTTTTGGGAAGAACCCGCCCGCCAGCACGGCCGTCGTCGTCGCAGGGCTGGCTTTCCCAGGCTTGCTCATCGAGGTCGAGGCTATTGCCGTCAAACCCTAAGTCCCTCCCTGCATATCAGACAGAGAGACCAAACCGCCCTAAGGGCCTGCTGCTCATGCTGGGTGCAGGCTTGTGCTGGAGCACGGGCGGTATTTTTGTCCGTTCAGTCAGCGAGCCCAATAGCTGGGAGATCGCCTTCTGGCGTTCACTCACAATGGGCCTGTTCCTTTTTGTGTGGTTGTCTATTCGGTATACAGGCCGAGTGACCCAGGCTGTGGTCGCTATCGGATCAGGCGGTTTCCTGGCAGGTCTGTGTCTTTCCGCATCCTTCCTCGGTTTTATTCTTGCTGTGACACAGACGACGGTTGCGAACACTCTCGTCATTATCAGCACTGCGCCCTTTCTTGCCGCTTTATTCGGCCGCCTCTTTCTTGGAGAACTGGTTCCGCTGCGCAGCTATATTGCCATGAGTATTGCCTTAACCGGCATTATAGCGATGTGCCTCGATACACTCACAACCGGTACGCTTGTTGGGAGCCTGCTATCCGCTGGCGTTGCGGTTACCTTTGCGAGCTGTGTGATTTTGCTACGCTATAATCGGGCGCGGGCCGATATGACGCCGGCCGTCCTTGTTGCGGCCATCATCTCTGCCGGTGTGGCCCTGCCCTTTAGCTTCCCGTTTCATGCCTCGTGGCAAGACATTGGCATACTCACCGGTATGGGCACTATTCAGGCCGGCTTGGGCTGCCTGCTCATGACCTTGGCCTCGCAGCATATTACTGCGGCTGAGGTTGGACTTTTTGCTCTGCTCGAAACCATCCTCGGTCCGCTGTGGGTGTGGATCGGTGTGGGAGAGCAGCCCAGCAATCTTGCTATTGTTGGCGGAATTATTGTGGTCGCTTCGTTGGCCATTAACGAACTCGTTGGCCTGCGTGGACAAAGGAAAACTGCGGAAACACTGCCTAGGCTACCGTCAAGTCAATCTGCAGATCAATCCGCGTAACCTCTGCCGATTGCTTAACTCCATAGCCATGTAAAATACCGCTCCCGTCTCGTACCTTTGCTCCCGTTGGGCTGCTTGCATCTTGCTAACCTCCTGTGAATGGTTGTTCCTCTACTCCGCGGAGGGTACCGCAAGTGACCCTGCATAGCATCTACGGGATTTTGCGGGCTATTTGTTAGGAAGATTTCCCTTGACCAAACTAGAATGATCGTTCTAGTATCGGCCCATTGAGTGCCTTCATCTAAACCATAAGCCGTAAAGGCGGTCGGCGTGCAGTGTGCAACAAAAAAGGTGGGACGGTATCGCGAAGGCGCGGAGACACGCCAGCGCATACTCGACACCGCCTTAGAACTCATTGCCGGCAACGGCTATTCGGCCACGAGTATTGCCAAGATCAGCACAGCGGCCGGCGTCCAGCCGGCT
>CAUZQN010000568.1:0-3002 GCA_963581605.1 uncultured Binatia bacterium (SeqCode) | reverse complement strand
TCCCGATGCGCGCTCTTCCGGGCGGCGTTTTCTCCGGCTTGTCCCAGGTATTGTACGGCCCGCTGAGTGTCCCGCCCGCGCTCAAAATGCACCGCCAGCTCTGCGGCAATCTCACCTGCTTGCTCCGCATAGCCCGCCTCCAGGCGCGTTCCAATCAACCGATGCAACTGCACCCGCCGGGCTGCCGCCACCCGTTCATACAAAACTTCTTGATACAGGCATGCACAAAACGATACTGCGAGGCCAGCGTCCCATCCGGCCATTCCTGTATCCCCTTTGCCTGGATGAAGTGCCCGTGGCGTCCCAACTCCTCACACTGTTCCTCGACCGCCACGGCCTCTTCTTCCATGCCCGCCGCCACGGCAGCCGCTGAAAACTCTGCCCCGGCTACGCTGGCGACTTCGAGTACGCGTCGCTGTGCGGGGCGCAGCCGCTCGATCTGCTGTTCAACCATCCGCCGCAGGGTCCCGGGTACCCCGACCTGTATGTCCGCTCCTTTCAGTTCCCAGCCACCATCCGTTTGCACCACCAGTTCCTGTCCCACCACATAGTCCACCGCATTGACCATGAACAACGGATTCCCGTCCGTCCGTTGGTAAATCAGTCGCGTCAGTTCAGTTGGTAATGGACTCTTCCCAAATCGCTCTGCCAGATACTCGCCCACTGCGGCTTCCGTCAGATACGCCAACGGCGGCTCTTCACACTGATTGTGCAGCACTAACTCCTGCTTGATCTCTTTGAGCGGATGCTCACGTACGATCACGTCCACCGGCCGATACGTGCCGATTATCAAAAGCCGGGTTCTCTCTCGCCGTCGCGCCAAGGTAGAGAGCAACTCCAGAGTGGAATGGTCACTCCAATGTAAATCTTCCAATGTGAGCACCAGCGGCCGCTCGGCGGTCAACACATCGACGGCTTCGGCCATCTCCCGCAACATGCGCTCCTTGGTCGCGCCCGCCACCTTGCGCTGCAACGCCTCCAACTCGGTAGCGCTCAGCAGCGCCGGCATCTGCACCAACCAAGTGGGTGCCTGCTGGTCTAGTAGCTCGATGAGCCGATCGCCGCCCGGTTCACGACACAGCCGGCCTAGCGCCTCCAACACCGGCATATAGGCTTCCCCGGCTCCGTACTGCTCAATGCACTGTCCGTGTCCGATCCACAGTGCGCCATTCGATCCGGCCTGGGCCATAAACGCTTCGACCAGGGTCGTCTTGCCTATCCCCACCTCCCCCGTCACAAACACTACTTGTCGCTCGCCCTCCAACGCTCTCTCCAACCACTCCTGTAACTGGGCAAGTTCGGACTCTCGGCCGACCAGAGAAGGAGTCGGGGGGGTGGGCAGGAGAGGTCGGTTTGGACTTCTGACTTTGGACTTTCGACTTCCGCAATAAACCGGTACCCCCGGCGATGAACCGTTTCGATAAACCGGGGCGCAGTGGCCGTGTCCTCCAGTGTCTTGCGCAGCTGACGGATGTTCACCTTGAGGACTCCATCGCTCACAGCCGCATCGGGCCAGACGGCACCCAACAGCTCGTCTTTGGTGACTAACTGCCCGGCGTGTTCGAGCAGTTAGTCACCAACGGCAAAGGCTTTGGGGGGCAGGGCAAGCGCCTTTTTGCCTCGATAGAGCTGCGCGTTGGCACGGTCTACGTGGTAAGTGCCGAAACAGATTGATGTTTTGGTCTGCATCGCATTCACCGAAACATAACCCAAACGTAACCGCTTCTTTATGACTCCTGCCTGTCCGCTCGCTACTCTTGTGTCATGCCGCCGGGGGAGAGGCAAGAGGTGTAACAAGCGAGCGTTCGACCGGGGGGATACGTAGTGAAGCCGCCAATAGAAGAGCAAGCACCGTTATCACCCCATTGGGCGTTCGTGGTGCAGTTTCGGGTGGGCACGGAGGTGGAGCAGGGACAGGTCTCCGGCCGGGTGGAACACATCGTGTCCGGACAAGCGGCACACTTTCAGTCTGTGGAGGAACTGTGGGCGTTTTTGCATCAGAGTCTGACCGAGGTGAAGCGGCACGGACGGTCATAAACACTGGCTGTGAGGCGCCCAGACTCCGCCCTTACCGTAGATGAACGGCAGCGCGTCCGAAGCGACTGCCGCACGCACCTGGCGATAGGATAAGGGGGTGATGTCCTATGCGGGAGTGAAGATAGTAAACTTATTGTGACGAACGCTGTCAGCCTCAGTATGGTTTCTCAGGTGGCAGCGCGGCCAAATTTTTCCTCTTACGCTGCAACAAGAAAGGAATGAAACAATGCGTAAAATATTTGCCATACCCGCGGTTTTGGTACTGCTGGCCTCGGGTATCGTCGCTATCGCAGACCACAGGGACCTAGAGCAAACTGCCGAGGATTTTCATTTCAGAATCTTTATTGAAGACGACCGGAATGCTGCTGAGGAGCTTCTGATCGGTGAGGATTTTGTCTGGCACGGCGGCGCAGCCAGAGTGCTCTGCCCGCCTGACGGCCCATGTGCTGGGATTCCGCCTGTCCAGGCCTTTGCGGATGTCCTGAATGGTGGTCTGAGCAATCTTGGAGTGGTTCACGACGAGGTCTTTGCTCACGGTCAGCTCGTTGAGATCCGATGGACTGCGAGTGGCGTTCACACCGGGGAGTTACTCGGGTTTCCTCCCACAGGCTGCCACATCATCTTTACCGGTAATGATCTGTTCCGCCTGGAGGAGGGAGAGAACGGAAGGTTAGCAGAATTGTGGCAAGAAACTGACCTGTTGCATCTCATTGGACAACTCCAGCAAGACTCCTGTGTACCGCTCGGAAATCCTGTCTACTGTCGGCTCAGCGTCAACGGGCCGTGTGGAGTTGGAGAAGGGGACTGCGATAGCGATGCCGAGTGCCAGAGTGGATTGGCATGTGTGCACGACGTGGGGGCTAAGTATGGTTTCGGTCCTGCCGTAGACGTGTGCGAAGCGCCGTAAAATAACGTGTGCGAAGCGCCGTAAAATAAGAAACATGCGAGGGGTGGATTCTCTTTCA
>CAUZQN010000567.1:0-3016 GCA_963581605.1 uncultured Binatia bacterium (SeqCode) | reverse complement strand
CGTGACCGAATCGACAGCCTCTTCCCCCGCCGCCCTGCCGCAGGTCGAAATCCAACTTTTGGATGCCGATCGATTGTGCGCCAAGGAGCTAGCGCTGTTCCTCGATGCCCCAGAACCGTCATCGTCCTCCGAGCCCTTTGATGTCATGCCATAACGGGGGCCGCGCCGACCATCTGGACCTGACCGATGATAAATAATGAGGCAATCCCGAACGGAACGTGACAAACGAACAACCCCCTGTGTTTGCAGGGGGTTGTTCGTTTGTCACGTTACATGAAACGAGCTTGTGCCGGAGTGAGTCAGCATAGAGTCAGCAAAATCGGATGGACGATCGTGCCTTCAGAGGAAGTTCAACCGAAACTCTCTCTTCTGCCCCAAGAAGCCAGAATTGGCAGACGCAGTGGACTCAAAATCCTTTTAGGGCGTATCGCTCGGTATCAATAGAGCACACCAGGTCGCTGAAAGAACTGGCTTCCACGGGCCTTGGACGCGCTGGCCGTCTACTCGATATTCCTCGGTATTCACTAGTATCTGTGCCGAACAGCTACCCGTTTAGCTACCGGCTCTCCCTGGTAGAGGTCGGCCAACGCTAGCGATAAAATGTACCAAAGCCTGTAGCTACGTGTATTCCCGTGCAATAACCCTTCCAAAGGGATTGCCTATCTATCGTTCTGTTTCTCGGCTATTTTCCGCATCCTGTCAAGCGAATCGAAAGAGAAATCGAATGTAACCGTCATCTCCCTCCAGCCGACAGGGGCCACACCGTGCAGCTGTCGTGCTGGTAGCCACACTCCGTTTCATCGGCCCTCTTCGTCAGGCTCGTCTAGTTATTGAGGGCGATCAGTTGTCACTGAATCGTAGAATATATTTGAAGGGTTGGGCAAAAACCCCCATGTTCCGTCCTTGTTCCGCCGGCCCTGCAGCTGCGTGGGCAACACAGCCTGTGGCATAAAAATATCCATCGCCAGTTCCTCTCGATTCTCCCAGGAGCGAAGGTCGGCAAATACCCGCATGGGTGCCGCCTTTAACGAGACAGAATACCCCTTGTGTCTCATAGTGCCTAGCGCGAGTGTTGATACATAAAGAGAAACACCACGCATCCGGGCTGTGACTGGTCTACCAGTCAGGGTAGCCAGGGCTATCCTCCACTACTAACTTTACGACCTGCGTGGTGAGCCCCGGCTGTTCACTGAGCGCGCCGTATGGCCTCCCGCAGTAACCGGGTCAGGCTCGGGTTGTCGTAAGTGATGTTCTGCGCAATCTTTCGCATCGACGCGGAGAGCCGCCGGTAACCCCAGAGGCTACGTCGCAGGGTTTCTTCCCACCCTTCTCGTTGATAGTACAGCGGCAGATTGACCTTAAAATAGGAGATACTGTCGGCATCCTTGAGCAGATCAGAACGCGGGTCGCCCCCAATCTCATGTAGGCGGACTAAGCGACATGCTTCGTCCGCAATCGGCTGGGCGACGGTGAACCGCTCGAGGATCGCCTGCAGCATCTGCGCCCCATGCTGCGCGTGCGCAGCCTTGAATACGTCATAGTCCTTATAGTCGGCACGCTGCACTTTTTGGGCCTCAACCGCTCGGTCAATGTCATGGGCCAGGGCGGCAATTTGTATCGCCTGGTCCGCCTGGGGGGCAAGCGTGCGCAGCCAAGCAAGCGTGTCTTCAGCGTGGCGAGGATCTTCCGGCACCCGCGAACCCGCCACAATCTCCCGGATGCTCTGTTTTGCCGCCGCTACGCTAGCCATCATGGCGGCAGATAATAAGGCGGCGGATGGTTTCAATGTTCATAATAACGGCAATCACTCCGAGTGCCAGATATACTTGGTTACAGATGGCCGCCAAGAAGATGAGAAAGACCCGCACGTCACGGCCCAGGCGAAAGCCCCGGCCACGGCTGATCTGGGTGGCCATGAGATGATCGTATTTATCCGCCGTATAACTCACCATAAACGACCCGATGATCGCCAAAAACCCGGTCACAAGAACAAGGTCCTGCGGGGTGTCTGCATACGCATTCCACGTCAGACCGAACAGAAGAAAAGCGTCGGCATACCGGTCGAGGACTGCATCCAACCAGCCCCCATAGGAGCTGCTCTGGAACGTGAGCCGCGCCACTTCGCCGTCCGACCCGTCGATAATAGACGCAAACTGAGCCAGCACCCCTCCCGCCACAAGGGTCGCATAGCTCCCGAGGGCAAACAGGCCGGCCGCCAGCACGGAACACCCAAACGAAAACACAGAGATGTGATTGGGGGTAATGGCATACTGCACCAGCCGACGAGACAACCCTATGGACAGGGGACGGTTCATATACCGCGCCACCGGACCGTCGTTGGGCTTATCCCGCAGCTGGGCTAAGAGGGCGCGTTCCGCTTTGCTAAAGGCAACCGGATCATCCACGTCTATCCAGAACCCTTGGATGGGCACTGCCGTGGCTTTCCCCCGGGCGGCCAGCACCTGCACGGCGGCGGAGAGCGTCGCGTTTCCGTTCTGCTCGATACACGTGGTCAGTGCGCCAAAAATGGCGGGCGTACACACGAAAATGCCGGTGTCGAAGCCGTTGAAGTCGGAGAGTCCCTTGCCGATCTGTGTGATCTGGCCCCCGTCCGTCTTGACCCGGGTCACATCGGCCATATCGATGAGAGGATTGTGGAGGTCGACGTCCACGCCCAAGGCAATTGCGTCCTTCTCGAGGGACACGTGCATCAACGCCTGCGCACCGGCTGGGTCAAAGATATGATCCGCCATAAGTAGGAGAAACGGCTCGGTGAGATACCCGTCCGCTTTGAGGACGGACAGCCCGTTTTCTTTTTCCCATTCGTCATTCACCAGAACCGTCACCCGAATCGCGAGGCGCTGCGCGAGGCGCGTGAGAAACGCCCGCAGCCGCTCCCCATGATAGCCGATGACCACATAGAATGCATCGGCTCCCGCCTCTCGGGCGGCGCGGATGACGCGTTCGATCAGCGGGACGCCTAAGAGGGGCACGAGGGGTTTGCTGTCGCCCTGTT
>CAUZQN010000566.1:0-3021 GCA_963581605.1 uncultured Binatia bacterium (SeqCode) | reverse complement strand
AACGGCGACGTAGTCTCCCTGGCTTGCTCAACAACCTGCGCAATCCATTCGTAGCGGCTATCGACCTCCATTTGGGGAAGAGGCGTACCCGCATCAGCCAAACGTTGGCGTGCGGCTTGCGTCTGGAGACGGATCCACTCCCCGCGCTCCCGAGCGAGGTCCCGTTCAATCATTCCGTCTGCGTCAATGAGCAAACGCTCTACAAGAAACCGGGGCAAAGCGGTATGTCCAGGATGAGCAGGATGAGCAGGTTGCGCTGCATGCCCAGAGTGTCCCCCAGAGTATCCATTGTTCTCGGCGAGCGCCTGTGTCAATGCATCAACTTCAGCTGTAAATGCCTGTGGAAAGGCAACCGGCCGCGGTGGTGGTATAGGTTTGTGGACGGCGTTGCGTAACGCGAGGCGCAGCTGCTCCAATCCCTGGCGTTTCGCTGCCTGAACTGGCACGATCGGAATCCCCAGCCGTTTTTCGAGCGTTGCTATGTGTATGTGTATCCCCTGTTTCTGGGCCAAATCGACCATGCTGAGTGCAATCACAACAGGTCGACCGACATCGATAATCTGGGTGGCGAGATAGAGATTGCGGTCGAGATTTGTGGCGTCCACGACACACAAAATGACGTCGGGTGCGACCGTACCGCGCCCATATCCGAATAGGACGGAAACGGCCAGCATCTCATCCGGGGCGCGTGGAGCAAGCGAATAGGTGCCGGGTAAATCTATTGCCTCAAACTGCGTATCGTCCTGCTGGAACTCACCGAGTGCGCTTTCAACGGTGACGCCAGGATAATTCCCGGTGTGTTGGCTGAGACCAGTAAGCGCATTAAAGAGTGTCGTCTTGCCCGTGTTCGGGTTGCCAATAACGGCAACCCGGTAGGGGCGACTACCGGAGGTAGGGGTTGTATGCGGTGGTTCGGCGAGCGGAGAAGCCGCAGGCGGAGGAGCGGCAGCCATAAAAAATTCAACTGCCTCTCATTAAGACGCAAGACGGACGCGCTGCGCCTCTTGGCGCCGCAGGGCGAGGTGAAACCCGCGGATACGGATCTGCATCGGATCTCCAAACGGGGCACAACGCACGACCTGAACCGTCTGGCCGGTTGTAAAGCCAAGCTCGGCCAGGCGCTGCGCAAGCCCGTCAGCACCTGTTATAGAGTGGATGCAGCCTTGTTCGTCTGGTGTGAGATCAGCAAGCGTCTTCATAGTCGTACTCGTGCATACTTCCGTATATTTTTTTGATCGGCCCTTCTAGTATGATCTGAATGAAATTGATAATCAATTTCAATTCGATATGCAAGCCCTGCCGGTAGTACTGATTTCGGTTGGCTATTATGGATGGTGGGAGACCTAAGAAACCAGGTCCTGAAAACTCTGCTGCTGCGTGTGACGCGGACTGCAGCATAACCACGAAAGAAAGAACCTTCTATGTCGAACGTTCGTATTCGCGTTTTAAAAAATGGTCCGTATGAGGTCCGTGGAGACCCACGTCTGACTGATAAGAAAGGCGGGGTGTATATCGGACAAAAAGATCCCCTGTATTTGTGTCGGTGTGGCCAGTCCAAAAATAAACCGTATTGCGACGGCACACACGCAACGGTCGAGTTTCAAGCCGAGGAGACCGCAGAATAGTCCGCCTCACGCTGACCCGAAGAACCCACTGACGCCACAAAAGGCGCCTGGATCAATCAACTCTCCGATCATGCCGATTATGGCCTGCTGTATTTTGCTGCACAAAAGGTGTGAGCTGTTGTGCCAATTTCTCTCAGAGCCGAGTCTGAACTTGACGGAGTATTGCGAGTGGCTATTATTGTAGCTACCGTAGATCGATAGGATACATATGAAAATTGTCAGTGTGAAAGAAGTCAAGAACAATTTATCTCAGTTCCTCAAAACTGCCGAGCAGGAAGACATCATTATTACGAAGAACGGACGCCCCAACGCGGTTATCCATCATCTTGGAGAAGATGAACTGGAAGACTACGTGTTAGAGCATGATCCGAAATTTCGCCGCAAGCTGGAAAAGCGTTGGAAGGAGTACTGCCAAAAAGGAGGATCTTCGGTGGATGAGTTGCTCCGAGGATTTGGAGGCTGAGTGGCAACGGCCAAGTCCTTTTCGATTGACTTTACGCCAGGCGCGCAACGTGATTTGAAAAAGCTCCCCACTCAGACCCTGCGAACGATCCTACTCGAAATCAAGAAGCGGCTTACCGTAACCCCCTTCCGAGAGCTAAAAACGCGAATCAAACGACTGGTTGGCTTTCTCCCTCCCGTCTATCGTCCCCGTATCGGCGATTACCGGGCTTACTATCGGATTGTGGAAAATCAGGTCGTGATTTTGGCCGTGTTGAATCGGAAGGAAAGTGATCGCTGGTTGCGACGATTTTCCTGATTGAGCCAGACCCCCATTTCGGCGGTCTCCTCTAAAATGAGACAAAATGGCTAGTCTGCTGCCACCCGGTTGTCATCCACCTGCGTCCGTTCGCCTCTAGTAAAATTCCTTCGACCCCATCCAGCCGTTCGATGAGTGTCAGTCCTTCACTTTCGCCTAAGACGAGCAGTGCTGTGCTCAATGCTTCGGCTTGGGCTGCACTGGGTGCAACGATGCAGGCCAGGAGATCACGTTGAACGGGCATACCTGTGCGTGGGTCGATGATATGACCATAGCGCTGACCGCCGACTTCCATACTGTCGCCCAGGCTACCGGACACGGAGATGGCCTGATTGCCGAACGTCGCAATACCAATGGCTTCCCCGTTGGGTCGTCGGAGTAGCAGTCGCCAGCCGCTTTCGCCCGGAGGCTGGCCGAGAGCCCACAGGCTACTCTGGCCAAAGCTGAGCAAAGCGTTTGTCACTCCCTGTTCTTGCAAGTGTTTCACCGCCTGGTCGAGAGCATAGCCTTTGCCAATGCCGCCCAGATCCAGGGCCATTGTGTGAGAGGGCAAGCTGACCTGGTGGTTGACACCAAACTGAATCTTATGACTGCCAATGGAGAGCAGGGTAGTGACGATAGCCGCTGCTGTTGGCT
>CAUZQN010000565.1:0-3024 GCA_963581605.1 uncultured Binatia bacterium (SeqCode) | reverse complement strand
CCGACATCGTCGCTCGCTGGACGGGTATCCTTGTAACCAAACTGCTCGAAGGCGAACGCGAGAAATTATTGCATCTTGATGCATTGCTGCACCAGCGACTGATTGGGCAGGACGAGACTGTAGACGTGGTAACCGATGCCGTCATTCGGGCCCGTTCCGGCCTCAAAGATCCCAATCGGCCTATTGGGTCATTCATTTTTCTCGGTCCGACAGGTGTTGGAAAAACCGAACTCGGACGTGCGCTGGCTGAGTTCCTGTTCGATGATGAAACGAATATGGTTCGTCTCGATATGTCCGAATACATGGAAAAGCATACTGTGGCTCGCCTGATTGGGGCCCCTCCGGGCTATGTCGGCTATGACCAAGGCGGCCAGCTGACCGAAGCGGTGCGACGCAAGCCGTATGCGGTCATTCTCTTTGATGAGATTGAAAAGGCCCATCCTGACGTGTTCAACGTACTGCTCCAGATCCTGGACGACGGACGACTGACGGACGGGCATGGCCGGACCGTGGATTTTAAGAATGCGGTCATCATCATGACCTCAAATGTGGGCAGTGAACTCATCCTCGGCTATCACGGCAAGGATGATGCTGAAGCGTATGAGCGTATGAGAAGGGAAGTTCTGGACGCACTCCGCGCACAATTCCGACCTGAATTCCTTAATCGTGTTGACGAGATCGTGGTTTTTCATAGCCTCACTCAGGAGGAGCTGAAACAGATCGTTGATATTCAGCTTGGGCACCTCCGAGACCGGTTGGCTGAGCGACAGATCACCATCGAGTTGAGCGAACGTGCCAAAGAGTATTTCGTACAGACGGGCTATGATCCAACCTATGGCGCGCGCCCGCTCAAGCGCCTGCTGCAGAAAGAGATCGAGACGCATCTGGGACGCAAGCTCATTGCCGGTGAGGTGACAGAGCATTCACACGTCCGCGTTGACTACGACGGCCAAACACTCAGCTTTGATTCTGCCCCTCTGGCTGCTGCGGCCTGAGGCCGAGATCAGCCTCCCCCAAATAAAGAAGGGGGCGCCTCAAACGAGACGCCCCCGCTTTACCAGTCCTGGCCCGCCCTCAACGTCGATTTCCCCACGCCTCTCACGAGGCTGATTGCAAACGTTGTGTTATTTGTAAGTAGCTAAAATGAAGCGGAATTATTCATTTTTAATAGTTTATTTTAAAAGGATAAATAGAGTCTTCTCAGTATTGAAAAATTTAGGGGCATATTCAAAAGATGTTTTATTTATTGCCTCATTTAAGATTGACTTTTCGTAGATTTCTTTCTACAGTCCTCCTTCTTTAGGTAGAGTAGAACTGCGCGCTTTCCTCACACTCGACGTGGAAAGCCGGAGCACCGAAGAGGAGGGAGCCTATGCTGAACGAAATATCTCAAGATCTTGATATGACGCATCATGCAAAAATATCCTCGCTTCCCCGGACCTCTGCTCCTCGCTTCAAAGTGTATACTGAGCGCCATTTAGACCAAATTCCGCAACTTAAAAGACTGTCTGAAGAGCAACGTTTCAATATGTGCGTTGTTGCCCAGGTGCTGCCCTTTCGGATTAATCCGTATGTTATTGAGCATCTTATTGACTGGAACAATATTCCTGCTGATCCGATATTCCAACTGACTTTTCCCCAGCCGGGTATGCTGATGCCCGGAGAGTTTGACCGCATGGCCGCCTTGCTCAAAAAGGGTGCGGATCGAGCCGAGGTTAAAACGCTGGCGGATGAGATACGGAGCGGACTCAACCCTCACCCGGCTGGTCAGCAGCAAATGAACGTCCCGCAGGCAGATGGCCAGGAAATTCCGGGCATGCAGCACAAATATCGGGAGACCGTGCTCTTCTTCCCTAGCCAGGGCCAGACGTGTCACACCTACTGTACCTTCTGCTTTCGTTGGGCACAATTTGTCGGTATTCAGGAACTCCGCTTTGCCTCGAACGACGCTGAGCAATTACACTGCTATCTCGCCGCTCATCCGCAGGTGAGTGACTTGCTCATGACCGGTGGCGATCCGATGGTCATGAAAACCCACCACTTGGCCGACTACTTGCGCCCTTTACTGCAGCCTGAATTTGCCCATATCCAGACCATACGCATAGGGTCGAAAGCGCTCACCTACTGGCCGTACCGCTTCACCAGCGATGATGACGCAGACGACCTGATGTATCTGTTTGAGGAGCTTGTGGCAGCCGGAAAACATGTCGCGTTCATGGCCCACCTGAACCACTGGCGCGAATTGGAACCGCCTCAGGTCCAGGAGGCCATTCGCCGCGTGCGCTCAACCGGAGCCGTTATTCGTGGCCAAGGGCCGTTGTTGGCCCACATTAATGATGAGGCGTCGGTTTGGACCCGGCTGTGGCGGACGCAAGTCCGGCTCGGCATCATTCCATACTATATGTTTGTCGAGCGAGACACCGGCGCCCGGTGTTATTTCGAGGTGTCGCTGACCCAGGCGTGGGACATTTATCGTACGGCTATCTCCCAAGTCTCCGGCCTTGCGCGCACGGCTCGCGGACCGTCAATGAGCGCATGCCCGGGTAAGGTCGAGGTCCAAGGAATCACCGAAATCGGCGGGGAAAAAGTCTTTGTTCTGCGTTTTATCCAAAGTCGCAATCCGGACTGGGTCCAACGTCCGTTTTTCGCTCAGTTCGATCCACACGCGACCTGGCTGAATCAGCTCAAGCCGGCGTTTGGGGAATCGCACTTCTTCTTTGAGCCTGAGTATCAGACGATGTGTTCTTCCACCTCGGGGAACCATGAGGCTGAAATCGACGGGTCTTACAACTGACGGCCTGACTCATTCGAGTGACCGGCCTCTCGTCAATACTATCGAGACTGACAGTCTGCCTCGACAGGACTTTCAGCTCAGTCTTTTCCCGCATTTTCTCAACTAACCAACCAACTTGCTGCTACTCTCGCGGCTTCAGCATGCGGATGCGACGGACCGGCGGATGACCGGGCGTATCGTCAATATACGTCAGGTGCTCGGCCTCACATTCCGGGCAAATAATCAGCGTG
>CAUZQN010000564.1:0-3024 GCA_963581605.1 uncultured Binatia bacterium (SeqCode) | reverse complement strand
GTTGTGCCGTAGGGACGATAGGGAATGAATGGGCGATTTTCGCAATTGCAAACTGCCTGACGATAGCGCATGATCGAGACAAATAGGGCTGTTGGCCTGAGCGCAATCCAAGCGCAAGACAAAGCCGGGAGGAGGGTCTTATGTGTGGCCGATATAGCCTGACGTCAGATGCGGAACGGATCAATGCGCGTTTTATGGCTCGATCTACGCCCTCTACTCAGCCGGCCCGCTACAATATTGCCCCAACCCAGCCCGTCTGGGCTCTGGTCCATACGGATGAGCCCAAGATCGTTGCGCTCCGCTGGGGGCTCATCCCCTCTTGGGCCAAGGACAAAGCCATCGGCAATCGAATGATCAATGCCCGCTCCGAGGGGATTGCGGAAAAGCCGAGTTTTCGTCGAGCACTACGCAAACGGCGCTGTCTGGTGCTCGCAGACGGATTTTACGAATGGAAAAAGGAGGGCAAGTCCAAGGTACCATACTATATTAGACTCAAGTCGGGCGAACCGTTTGGCTTTGCCGGCTTATGGGAAACGTGGTCCGCGCCGTCTGGAGAAACGATACAGTCGTGTACCATTATTACGACAACGCCGAACGCCTTAATAGCAGAAATCCACAATCGCATGCCTGTTATCTTGCCGCGTAACGCAGAAGCCCAGTGGCTTGATCCGCACGTCGAAGACCCACAACAAATCCTGCCGTTGCTCGGCCCATATCCCGAAGACGAGATGGAAACCCATGCAGTCTCAACCGTGGTCAATTCTCCGCGTAATGACGTGGCTGCTTGTATTGAGCCGGTTGAATAAACATTTCGAAAAAGTCGCCTGGGTGAGGTGACCTCGCCTCTCCAATCATTTGTTCATGGAAGAAAAATTCGGAGCCGGGTGCAGGGGCCCGACTCCGATAAGAAAGGGGAAGGATGGGGAGAGAGCAAGTAGGTTGGCCTAGGGCCAGCTGCCCCGGCTTACCAGTTCCCCAAGCAGGTTCGCTTTCGAATGGCTGCCTGGTCGCCCAATTGGAGCAGTGACCTCTCCCGATAAGCCATCACTCTAATTGTCTGTAGCCATAAGACTAGAGCAATGGATGTGCCAGGAAAGAATAGGCAGGACGGGCTGGACGTAATCGAGTGCTTCCAGGCCTGCAGCCGAGAGATGAATAGGTTGAGGCCGGCCTTGAAGCCGTCATCCTTGTAAGCTGGAAGTGCTGTGTTTTTCTTGGAAAAATAAAATAAAGCAACTTTTGTCCAACTCTTCTAGTTGGAGAAGCGATTGGGCCGAGTCCATTCCTGTCCGGTGTCTTTCTGATATTTCTTAGAGAAAAAACCGAGCGAGACCGTCCGCTTTCTGTTTGGAGAAACCTACAATCATGTAGGGAAATACCCACACTTTGAAAAGGCGGGGAAACAAGCGCAGAGTGCCGTCTATTCTGCCTCTGGCTCAAGATCAACTTGGGTCGCATGCAGAAAGCGGACAACCATATTGTAAAAGGCGGTGTTGAGGCTCAGCTCGACAATCTGCTCTTCATCGAAAAAACCACGCAGTGCGTCAAAAGTCGCATCCGTGATACGCACCTGCTCGGTCATCTCGGTTGCATACCGAATCACGGCCCGTTCCTGCACATTAAAAGCTGGGTCGGTCTCCCAGTCGGCTAGTCGTTCGACTTGTTCGGAACGGACGCCGACCCGTTTGGCGAAGGCCTGGTGATGGGTGTATTCGTACTCACAATCGGTCAACCTGCCGACTGTCATGATGGCCAGTTCGCGCAGCCGTGGATCCAGCTTCGTGCGGTTGCGTAGCCCATCGCTGAAATACAGCATGCGCCGTAGCAGTAGGGGACTGTGGGCTACAATCCGAAAAATATTTCCAATAGAACCGCGCTGGTTCAGCAGATCATCAAAAATATCGCGTTCGAGTTCCGGTAGGTCTTCTCGGTCCAGATAAGGCAGACGGGCCATGGTGTATTCCTTTCTTTCGTTATTGATCCGGCCCCTGCCCAAATTCGGGTGGGCGTTTGGCTAAGAATGCACGCATGCCTTCACGCGCGTCGTCGGATAAAAACATTGATTTTTGGGTGCGGTATTCGTAAGCGAGGGCCTGCTCTAAAGAAGCTGTCGCACCAAGATAGACGCCCTCTTTGATTCGAGCCAGGGTTTCGGCTGGACCAGCCGCCAACTTACGAGCAAAATTGAGTGTCTCTTCACGAAAACTATCCGCCGGATAGACATGATTGAGCAGCCCCAGCCGGAGCGATTCTTCGGCTTTGATTCGGTCGCCGGTCATCATGAGTTCCATGGCCTTGGCTGTGCCTACTAGGCGAGACAGAAAGAAGAAGCCACCCCAATCCGGGACAAGACCGATGCGGACAAAGCTTTCGGCAAAGAGTGCTCGGTCCGAGCCGAGTCGAAAATCGCAGCTCAAGGCGAGATTCGCACCTGCACCGGCCGCCGCTCCGTTGACTGCCGCGATGACCGGCTGCGGCATACGCCGGATCAATTGTACAACCTGGCTGCCCAGCGTCATCCGCTGTTCAACGACCTCCGTCGCGGCGTCGTCTTGAAGCTGGGCCATGCTGGCGATATCACCCCCAGCGCAAAAGGCTTTGCCCGCACCCGTAATGACTACGCACCGGACATCAGGATTTATCGAGAACTGTTCGAGCTGACTCAGCAGCCGCTCGCGCATCGTGTCGGTAAACGCGTTCATCACCTCGGGCCGGTTCAGCGTCAGCAGTCCGATGTGGTCAACGACTTCAGATAAGAGTTGCGTTTCGCTCATATGCTTCTCCGGAGGAATTTGCTCATGCTCAATCATTCGTATGCCAATATTTTGCTATGCCCATGCCTTTACTCTTTTTTAAGAAATCTTTGCTGCAATTCTTGAATTTCAGCCAGCCCAATGATCTCTTCTCTCTCACTAAAAGACACCATGTCTTCAGCAATGGCTTCAGTATGGCCGTGTATGCGGATTTCTGTTGCTGCGCGTTGCATAGCCCGAATAGCCGCGCGCTGCAGATCAGACGGTACAA
>CAUZQN010000563.1:0-3029 GCA_963581605.1 uncultured Binatia bacterium (SeqCode) | reverse complement strand
TGCGTCCATGCTCACAACTACTTCTTCGGCAGATACCTCAGGCGGGGACTGGAGTGTAGCGAAATAGAACACAAATGAGACGGCGCAGGTTGCCAGCGCCCCCATAGACCATCTGGTCCACTTGGCCGAATTGGTTCCCCTGGTCCAGCCCGTGCGGCTTCTCATCCATTTGATTGCCTTGACCCAGACACTGTCGGCAGACGCATTGAGACGTGGATCTTGGAGGCGTAGCCATAGCCGCATCTCCATCGCAGCAGTGACGTTCTGCTCGGGAAGATCCTGTACGAGTTGTCGGTTCTCTTGGAATTGACGCAGTCGATCTGTACAGTTTGAACAGTGGGCCACATGCCCTTGGATCTCCTGTCGCGCATGCGCTGACAGCACATTATCCAGGTAAGAACTCAACGATTGTTGACACTGGCGACAGGTCATGACTGTATCCTCCGAGGACTTTGCCCTGGACTTTTGCGTGGACTTTCCTAAAGCAGCGCCTTACGCAGCTGCTCGCGTGCGCGTGCGAGGCGCGAGCGAACGGTGCCCAGCGGCACTCGTAATATAGTGGCAATCTGGTCATACGGTAAGTCCTGATATTCACGTAAAAGCAAAATCATCCGCCAGTCTGGAGGGAGACTCTCAAGCGCACGGTGAACGCGTTCGATATCTTCCTTGGCTTCAAGCAAAACCGACGCTTCGGGCTGATCCGAAGGGGGATCATACGGCGCGTCATTGTCTGGCTCATCGGAGTAACGAGGCTTGAGGCTATCCAAAGAAAACATCCGCCAGCGTCCGCGTCGTCGGAGTTCGTCTAGGGCGAGATTTGTGGCGATTCGATACAGCCACGAGGCAAAACCAATCCCCAAGCCTCTGGAACGGGGCTCGTAACTGTCTATGTTCTCAATTGCTCGCACAAACGTTTCCTGCCAGAGATCTTCAGCAATGCCTCTGTCCTGTACCATTTTGTTAAGAAGATTCAGTATGGTTTTCCCATAGCGCTGTATCAGTAAACCAAAGGCATCCCGTTCACCGGATTTCGCGCGCGTGACAAGCGTGAG
This sequence comes from uncultured Binatia bacterium (SeqCode), assembly GCA_963581605.1. GTDB lineage: Bacteria > Desulfobacterota > Binatia > Bin18 > Bin18 > Bin18. The sequence goes on along the minus strand of CAUZQN010000563.1, from coordinate 1,977 downwards.
ATCATCTATTTGATCCGATTGCTGATCCGCCTGGTTGTGGACCGCTGCCGAAATTGACGGATTCGTTTCCTCTTGCGTCACGTGTTTGGGCAACGTTGGCTGTGTGCTTTTCGGTTCTTCACCCATGCACGTTCCTGCGGATCTAGAAGAAAAAACGTCTTACGACAGGAAAAGTTCCGTATCGGGGCTATTCGGCCAGGAGGTGTGGCAGTTCAACAACACTCGACAAAATATAGTCTGCCTGTTCTTCCTGGAGGACGGTGTTGGTGCTGGTGCCGGTCAGCACGCCCACCGTGCGCACGCCGGCGGCTTTGCCTGCCTGAATATCAATCGGCGAGTCGCCAATATAAATGGCTTCGGACGGATCGAGAGACAGATGCTGCAGGCATTTGAGAACCGGCTCCGGGTTGGGTTTGTGGTTCTCCACATCTTCGCGCCCAACAATGCCGCTGAAAAGGTGCCGGACTCCCCAACTATCGAGAAAGGGCAGGGCGCGTCCGGACGAGGTAGCGATGCCGAGCCGAAATCCTTGTTGATGCAGGCTGTGGAGTAATTCGAGACTGCCTGGAATGGCTTGTGTCTCTTCGTGGTAGCGGCGTAACCATTCATCCATGCGGCTATCGACGATCTGTTTGAGTGTTCCAGCCGGGTCGGGATGATCAGGCGGAAAGAGCTTCTCCAGCGGCGATTCATCGCCCGCCCGCATGAAGGCATATACCCGGTCTCTGGGAACCGGAGGGAGATCTGCTAGCTCAAGAACTTCCAGCGCGATTTCGTAGAAGAATTCGACTGAGCTGGCGAGCGTTCCGTCGACATCAAAGATAATGCCTTTGACCCCCAAATCACTCATGCGGTGAGTTGACTCCAGACCTGCTGAATGTGCTGTTGCAGGTCTTCGAGCGAGCCATCATTGTGAATAACGACTGTGGCGTGCTTGAGGCGCTCTTGGTCCGAAAGCTGGTTGGCGATACGGGCTTCGGTATCTTTGGCCGCCATACCGCGCTGCTCGGCGACACGCTCAATAATAGCGCTCTTGTCAGTCACGACTACCCAGACCTCGTCCGCGAGGGGGAGCCAGTTAGCTTCAATCAGAATGGCAGCCTCGACCACAATCGGCGGCGTAAATCCTTCGTCTCGCTTGGCTTGGATGCGCTGCTCGATTTCTGTGAACATAATCGGATGGACGATAGTATTGAGCTGCTTGAGAGCATCTGCGCTGCTAAAGACTATCGCCCCAAGCTTCTTGCGATCAATGGTTTGGTCTTCAGCCAAGATGTCTTGTCCAAAGGCTGCGGTGACCTGTTGCCAGGCGGCTTTGCCGGGCAGATAGATTTCGTGGCCGACTGTATCTGCATCAATCACAAACGCGCCTAGATCGGCCAGGATTTTAGACACTGTGCTTTTGCCTGAACCAATGCCGCCGGTGAGTCCAATTGTTCTCATGTGAGTACTGCCTCGTGTTGGGTCTTGCCGGTTGTGTCAGAGATAGCCAGCCGCTGCAAGGGTGAAGCTGGGTTCTCTCTTTATAGGGAACATGTTATCACACGAGCGAACACTGCAGGGAGGACTCATGCCATACGCTGAAGTGCGCGGAGCGAAACTGTATTACGAAGACCTCGGAGAAGGCGAGCCGGTATTGTTGTTACCTGGAGCGCTCGGAACCGGGCAATCGGATCTTGGCCCGCAACTGGAAGCGCTCCCGCAACGCGGGCTGCGCGTGATTGCTCCCGACCCGTGTGGCTACGGGAAGTCGCGCCCCCCGGCGCGTGAATTCCCGATCGATTTTTATCAGCAAGACGCGGACGATTTTGCGGCCCTGATGGAGTCGATCGGCTGCAAAACCTACGCTGTCGGAGGCTGGAGCGATGGCGCGATTACCAGCATGCTGCTCACCTTGGCCCACCCACCCCAGGTGACCAAGATGGTCATCTGGGGTGGTAATTCGTATATCTCGCAGGAAGACATTGTGGCATACGA
>CAUZQN010000562.1:0-3031 GCA_963581605.1 uncultured Binatia bacterium (SeqCode) | reverse complement strand
CCTTCTCGACACGCATACCATTGAACAGATTCGTGCGGGTGAAGTCATTGAGCGGCCTGCCTCGGTTGTGAAAGAACTCGTAGAGAACGCGATAGACGCCGGGGCGGGTTCTATCAGCGTGAGGATAGCCAAAGGCGGTGTCGATGAGATCATGGTGCAGGATGACGGCGCGGGCCTGCAGTCTGACGATGCGTCGCTTGCCTTGCAGCGACACACAACGAGTAAAATCAGGACGAGTGACGAACTGTTTTCGCTGACGACGCTGGGTTTCCGAGGCGAGGCCCTGGCTAGTATTGCGGCCGTGACCCATATTGAGCTGCTGTCGCGCCCGGCTGATGGTATTGAGGGAGTCCGGGTGCGGGCTGCGGGCGGTGAGCCTATTGAGACAACGCCTGCCGGCTGCCCGCAAGGGACGACGGTCACAACGCGGCATTTGTTTTTTAATACGCCGCCGCGCCGCGCCTTTCTCAAATCGCCGACAGCGGAAAGCCATCAGGTCCACGAAATGCTTATTGGGTTAGCGCTTTCCAGACCAGGCATTCATTTCCGCTACACCTCAGACGGACGAGAGGTTTTTAATGCTCCGCCTCAAGGCGATCTTCTGCTCCGCGCACGAGCCGTCTTAGGCAAAGACTGGACCCAAGACCTTTTACGACTGCCGAGTGCGGCAGAGACTCTGGCTGAGGAAGGCATTGGCGTGACGGGGCTGATCAGTCCGCCTAGTCGGCATAGAAATACACGGACTGGACAATATTTCTTTGTCAATGATCGTGTGGTGAAAAGTCAGCCCTTATCTTTTGCCCTGAGTCGGGGCTACGGCGAACTTCTGCCCTCGGGCCGATTTCCCTTGGGCATAGTCTTTCTTACTGTGCCGACTGATCAGGTTGATGTGAATATTCATCCCACAAAGCGTGAGGTAAAATTCAAAGAGGAACGCGGTATCCTCCAGGTTGTGGTTCATACTGTCCGGAATACCCTCGACCACGCCAATCTGTTCAAAAAGATTGATTTAGAACCTGCTGCTGGCGCCCCCAGCGAAAATCGAGTCGAAAGCCAGGCCTTAAGTAACACTGTCCCCGTGCCCGATCCGGCTGATTATCCCCGGCGTCAAAAATCGTCATCTTCCCTCTCTTCGCCCTCTTCCCCGACATCGTATGCGAACCGTCCTGAAGCAAGCTTGCGCATGATACCCAAGCCGATGGTGCAAGAGACTCAGCTTCCTCCTGCCCTGAGCCCTATGCAAAGTTCGGCCACAGCGCAGGCTGCGCTGTGGCAGCGGCCGGATGGAACCGAATTCCGGGTGGTTGGTCAAAGTCATGAGCTATTTGTCTTAGTCGAGGTAGAGGGCGAGCTCTGGGTCATCGATCAACACGCCGCGCATGAACGCATCATGTACGAGCAGGTGCTGGAATCGCTGCGCAAGAAACACCGCGACGTACAGCCCCTGCTGATACCGATTACGTTTGATTTATCACCTGCTGCGTGCAGCGTGTTGGAAGAACTGCAAGAATATCTTACCCGCGTTGGCTTTGATATTCAGCCGTTTGGTGGCAACACTTTTCAGGTGCAAGCCGCACCGGCATACTTCCGCCCGGCTGATACCCCAGACCTGATTCTCGAACTCGCAGAGGCACGATCAGAGGGACGCTCGGACAACTCCATCGAAGCCAAGCAAGAAGACTTAGCCGCGCGCATTGCCTGTAAAGTTAAATCAATCAAAGCCGGCCAGACGCTGACACCACCGGCCATGCATGCCCTGGTCAAAACCCTGCTCGACTGTACGTCTCCTTTTGTATGTCCGCACGGTCGGCCGACGATGGTCCGTTTCTCCGTGCGTCAGTTAGAATCTCAGTTCGACCGGCGGTAGTAAGAACCAAAGATCAGGCAGGTTCTTGCATCCTGGTGTCTATTTTCTCGTATTGCATCAAAGCATCATTCTCTTTATGTTTTGATGTATGCGAACGACACTTACTCTTGATGATGACGTTGCTGTTCTCTTACAGCAAATATGGGATGGAAGAAAAGGGAAGCTGAAGGAGATTGTAAATGAAGCCCTTCGGGCGGGACTCAGCCAAATGGCGAAGCCTGACAAACGTTCAACTCGGTACAGCACTCCAACAGTTTCTTTAGGAAAGTGCTTGATAGGCAGTCTGGAGGATGTCACCGAAGCGCTTGCTGTGGGCGAAGGAGAGAAGTTCGGATGATCCTCATCGATGCGAACCTCCTGGTCTATGCTCACGTCGAGAACATGCCGCAACATGCGAGTACCCGGAAGTGGTTAGATGTCCAACTGAACGGTGTAGCACCTGTTGGTCTCCCCTGGGCGAGCTTGTTAGCCTTTGTGCGACTCGTATCGAATCCTCGTATCTTTGAACAGCCAGAGCCTATTGTGCACGCGTGGGATCAGGTCGAGCAGTGGCTCTCTCTCGAACCGGTTTGGATCCCGCAGCCGACTGGACATCATCAGGAGATCCTGGGAATCTTGCTCAAACAGGCGGAACGGTCAAACCTTGTTCCAGACGCACATCTCGCGGCCCTTGCAATGGAGCATGGCTTAACGCTCTATTCCGCTGATGGTGATTTCGCCCGTTTCTCAAATCTGAAATGGACGAACCCTTTGTTGCCGTAGGTGTTCCATAACGGTCTTCCTAAAATCATGAACTCGATTCACATAGGAAATCTCCAGCTCCATACAAATCTGTTCTTGGCCCCGCTTGCCGGCTATACGACGTTACCCTTTCGTCTGTGTATGCGTGAAGTCGGTGGATTTGGCTTGGCGACAACAGAACTCGTTCATGCGCGCTCCTTGTTGGAAAAAAACCGCAAGGCATTCGAGCTGATCGAGACGTGTCCGGAAGATTCTCCCCTGAGCGTCCAGCTGTTTGGTCCGATTGCGGAAGAAGTCCGAGACGCGGCGGTGTGGCTTGAGGAGCATGGGGCGGATGCCATTGATATCAATATGGGCTGTCCGGTTGAGAAAGTTGTCAAAATCGGTGCGGGCGCGGCCATGTTGAAAGACCCAAAAAAGACC
>CAUZQN010000561.1:0-3048 GCA_963581605.1 uncultured Binatia bacterium (SeqCode) | reverse complement strand
ACCGCCACCGCCACCGCCACCGCCACCGCCACCGCCACCGCCAGTAGAAACACCGGATGAAATCATCCTACGCGGTATTACTTTCGACTTTGACAAGTCGGACGTGAAGCTCGAATTCGAACCTGTTCTAGATGAGGCCGCTCGCATTCTGCGGGAAAACTCTGACGTGAATGTCTTAGTCGAAGGGCACACGGATTCAATCGGCTCTGAAGCCTATAACCAGACCCTGTCGGAGGGACGTGCCGGCGCAGTGAAAGTCTACCTGGTAGGCAAAGGCGTTGATGCCGACCGGCTCGAAATCGCTGGTCGAGGGGAAAGCGACCCCGTCGCGCCCAACACCAACGAGGACGGCACCGACAACTCGGAAGGGCGTGCCATGAACCGCAGGGCTGAGCTTATTATCCAATAAGGACAGCCTTCACCGTTCCGGATGAGATAAGCCTGCTCGGCTCATCTCATCCGGCGTCAGCAACACAAAAGGGCGGGAGCTTGGTCACACAAAACCAACCTCGCCCTTTTTACATTCCCACATCACAAATCCATGATTTACCCATGATTTGTTACAGACGTATTTTTTATCGTGTCTTTTTCGCGCTAAATGCACTTGCCTTTCCCGGTCTTGCTTTAGCAGGGCCCTCTTCGGTGCATGACGGAGCCGTCACAGGAGAGACACAACACCGCCTTGCCCAGAATCAAGTTCCCGCGCGCTCTGCTCAGGACAAAGCAGAGGATGCCGCGCGTGAGGATTTTGATACATTCACTCAGGAGTGGATGAAAAAATTAATCAAAACCGAGAATTTTCAGAAAAAGAAGAAGATGAGGATGACACAAACTGAAGCAGGGTTTGTCGCCGAATATACCGGCTACCTCCCCCACCGCTACACGGTTGTGAAACCTACAGAGTCAAAAGCAACACCTTTTATTGGGGTCCTCAGGTATTACAAGAAAAAGATGCGTTGCGTGGGACAGACCAAAGAAGCAGCCCTCGAAGGCCCCTTCGAACAGGCCGGCACAAATCAGGTCTCTGAAATCTTCCGTTTCACAAAAGGGAAATGGGTCTATTAGCCGTTTCTAGCGGAAGAAAAACCCGCCCTTGCTTTCTATTCTTCACGTTTCTTCTCCCCGCATGCACTCTCCCCTTGCAAACAGGCCAGACGTTCGCGAACATGGTCATAATGAATACACATGTGCAACGCTTTCGTACGCTTATCTGTTTGCTGGCCTTTCTGGGCTGGTCACAATCTGGATACACACAGCCTACACAAACCGAAAAAAGCGGCTGGAAAGTCACACAGAATATCCTCGATAACGGACTCACCGTCCTCATTTTAGAGGACCAGCGCGCGCCGGTCGTCACCCTTCAGGTGTGGTATCGGGTTGGTTCGCGCAATGAACGTCCGGGCATCACCGGTATTTCTCATCTACTCGAACACCTCATGTTCAGAGGCACGCCGACATACGGCAAAGGCGAGTTTTCCCGCCTAGTCCAAGAGCGCGGCGGGCGGCATAATGCGTTCACGTCCACAGACCATACCGTGTATTTTGAAAGCGCTGCGGTTCAGCATTTGGATCTCTTCCTAGAACTCGAAGCAGACCGTATGGCGCATCTTATTCTTGATGACGAGGGATTTGCTGCGGAACAAAAAATCGTCATGGAAGAGCGGCGGCTCCGTACTGCCGATGAGCCCGGCTCTGACATATGGGAACAAGTCAGTGCCGCTGCGTTTACCGCTCACCCGTATGGCTGGCCTATTGTTGGTTGGATGCACGATCTCGAGTCTATCGCCCTCGAAGACGTCAAAGCCTATCGTCAGGCATATTATGCGCCTGGGAATGCCACCCTCGTCATCGCCGGCGATGTCACGTCAGCCACCCTCCTGCCCAAAATACAGGAAACGTTCGGCAAAGTTCCAGCTGGGCCAACGATTCCAGTCGTGACCTCGGTTGAGCCTCCGCAGCGTGGCGAACGGCGCGTCTTCCTCAGACGGCCAGCGTCTTTGCCCATTTATATTGCAGGCTATCACGTCCCGAATCTTGAACAGGACGAGAGTTTTGCTCTGTCACTTGCAGCGGTGATACTTGGCGGAGGTCGGAGTGCACGTCTGCAACGATCTCTGGTCGAAGACAAACAACTCGTCCTGAGTGCCAATGCGGGCTATGACCGGACATCAAAGGATCCGCCACTCTTCACCCTCTCCATGCGCATCGCGCCCGGGAAAACCTGGCAGGAGGCCGAAAAAGCCCTGTATGCCGAAGTCGAACAGCCGGTGACAGCAAACGATCTGGAGCGTGCAAAGAACTTGGTTGAGTCACGTTTTATCTATGGGCAGGATTCACTCTTCTATCGCGCGATGCAACTTGGTCAGTATGCTTCTTTGGGCGATTGGCGCTTGATTCACAAAGTGATTCCAGGTCTTCGGGCAGTCACAGCTGAACAGGTTCAGCTGGCTGTTCAAAAGTATTTGACTGAGAATAATCGGACAGTGGGAATTTTAGAGCCAGATGGTACTCCCATTCGAGAATCGCCGCGTGGGGGCCCAGGCCGCACGAGTGCGCACTGACACCGAGTAAAATTCTTCTGATCGGCTTATTCAAGTCATAAGGAAACCAAGGTATGAAACGATCGCTCATAACCAGTCTTCTCCTTATCGCTAGTTTTGTTGCGCCCCTTTCTGCTGCACCGCTCGGGACGCGGACTGTACTCGACAATGGAGCAATCCTTCTTGTTGCCGAACGGCCGGGCCTGCCGATGGCGATTATGACCATGATCCTCAAGACAGGAGCCGCCGTTGATCCCCAAGATAAACAGGGAGTTGCAAACCTCACCGCCGAACTGCTCACGCGCGGGACGAAAAACTACTCAGCCCAAGCACTGGCAGAGGAACTCGACTTCTTAGGCACCTCATTATCCATAGGAGCGGGACACGATACGACCACGATCAATCTGACCACGTTGACTAAGAATATTGATAAGTCTTTCGCCCTGTTGGCCGAAGTGCTGTTAGCGCCGACATTTCCGCAAGATGAATTTGAACGCATTCGTAAAGA
>CAUZQN010000560.1:0-3070 GCA_963581605.1 uncultured Binatia bacterium (SeqCode) | reverse complement strand
AGACGGACTGGCCCGGCAAGCAGCTGCGTATCGGTGCAATTACCCTCAATGTCAAGATGAACTGTATGCGCTGTGTGATGACAACCCTCGGCTTTGCCAATCTGCCGAAGGATCCGCGGATTATGCGCACGCTGGTGCGCGAAGCAAATCACAATCTGGGTGTCTATGCGACGGTTGAAACCGAGGGACCTGTATCGGTTGGGGATAGTGTGGAGGTATTGGGTTAGAGGGACCGTCCTACTGCGAGCCCGCGCGTGCTGCGTATGCGCGTACTGAAACTAGAGGAGGGGAGAGAACGTACAGCGGCCGCCCATCCTGATCAGGAGGCGGAAAGAAGAGGGTGGATGGGTACCGAAGGGTCACGGTCGACCGCAGCATGACAACGTGCCGGACGCCGCGGATGCAGAACCAGAGCGGACCGAGCTGCTCGGACTTGAACAGCTTTTATATCGCGATGCGAGTGCGTCTCCGCTGCTGGAGAAATCTGAAGAGCAGACGTTAACGCGACAAGCGCGAGCAGCGTGGCAAAGCTTGCTTGCCGTGCTTGAGGATAACCGAGCCGCGCTGACTGCTGCACTCAGTACTGGCGCTGGAATAAGGTCGCGCGACACGCTGTCCGAACGAGACGTTGTCGCCCTACTCGAACGTGTCCACGACCACGGCGATAGCCGTGATCCGAGTTCAGTACCGGGATCGATTGATAGCCCAGGCGTTGGCCCGGGCGATGGAGATCGACTGGGCGTACGGGCTACGCTCCTCGCCGACATCCAAGAGCGACTGGGGCGTTTTCGGGGATGTCGCGACGAACTCGTTCGGCGCAATCTGCGTTTAGTGATTAATCTAGCCCGGCATTATCAGGGTCGAGGGATAGGCTATCTCGACCTGGTCCAAGAGGGTGCATTCGGGCTGATGCGGGCTATTGAAAAATTCGATCCTGAAAAAGACGTCCGCTTTGGGACATATGCCATCTGGTGGATCTGGCAGGCGATGAGCCGGGCTCAGCAGCTCCATGGTGGTGCCGTGATAAGAACTCCGACGACGGTTCAGGCCCACCAACGCCGCCTCCTGCGCTTAACCTCTGAACTAGAAGATGCCTTTCTCCGCGCACCAACGGAGGAAGAGCTGCGCGAGGCTGCTGCGGAAACGTTGGGGACTCGAGCCTTGCCGGATACACCGCTCACCGTGGTGTCGCTTGATACCCCACTCAAAGAAGGAGAAGAGGGGCGGCTGGGGGATGTGATCGCCCAGGTCGATATATTGTCTCCGGAAGAAGAAGCGCTCAAGGAGAGGCTGGGCAAGAAGCTTCGGGAAGTGTTAGCCGACCTACCGGCACGAGAAGAAGAAATAGTACGACTGCGGTTTGGCTTTGACAGGAATCGGACCCTGACGCTTGAAGAGATCGGTGCGCGTCTCGGACTGACTAAAGAGCGGGCGCGTCAACTCGAATGGCGCGCCCGTAAACGTGTCAAGGTTATTTGTCAGAAAGCCGGAATGGATAGGGACGGGTAAGAGTGCAAAACACAACTGCCTGGAGTACGTTGTCAGCGCCCCGGCCCCTCCCGCCTGGAATCCCGTTTCCACGGGAATGACTGTCCCTGTTATGTCATACCTGCGCAAGCAGGTATCCAGGCCTACAGGACAAGACGGAGTGTTGTGAGGGGCTTAAGGGCTCTCAGTCGTGAGGCGATCCGGGCAAGCTGTAACCAGATGCCCCCGGACCGCCCGTGTCTCTAGAGAGTGTTTGGAAAAGGGAGAGGATGTGTCATTGCGAGGAGCCGGAAGCGACGAAGCAATCTCTTTTCCCGCTACAGATTGCTTCGCTTTGCTCGCAATGACGTGTACCGCTACTTTCCAAACACCTTCTTCTAGTAGTGCTGCATCACCTTCCCGGCAAAGTCGCTCAGGACCTTGCGCGCGCTGGCCATAGGAGGCAAAAGGGACACTTCTTTTAAGCCGTTCTTTTCCGCGCTACGCAGTTTCTCAATAATCTCGTCAGGCGTCCCAATGATGCATGAGCCTTCGATCGCTTTCGGGGTAATAAAGCGGCGTTCTTCGGGTATGAGAAAGGTGCAGTGGCCGTTGTGTATTTGCAGATAACGTTTCTCGGCCGGCGTTTCCATCTTTTTTACATACGCGCAGTACTCGTCCCAAACGTCATGTATGGAGGGCGGGATCATTTCCTCTTTGCCTGTGAATTCATAGATTTCGTACGTAAAATGTAAGACAGCCGAAACCCAGGAGCCGCACTCGTCGATGACGCGATCCGATGTCAAATTTTCACCCGGCTCAAGCACGACGACTGAGGTGAGCGAGGCGGTATGATAGTCGCTCAGGTCTTTGCCGACCCGGGCGGCCCCTTGGCCTACATAGTCCATATTGAGATTCAGAACCGCTTCTTGTTCATTGAGGACCGAGACCAGACCGTCGCCAAATTCGCCCGCGGCTTTGAGGGCTAAGGGTCCATTGGCCGCTACGATAATGGGAATGGGATGCTCTAGATCAATGAACTTCAGGTCTTGGTGCAGAAACTGAATAGCCCGCGTTGTGTCGTTGAGCGTATATTCTACTTCCTCGCCCCGCAGCAGGGTGCGGACGATCCTTAGATATTCTCGAAAGTCGCGAATTTTCATCGGATTCATGCCCATGACGCGCATCGCGGTGTGGCCTGTTCCAATACCGAGGAAGACGCGGCCCGGGGCAATTTGGTTGACCGACGCAATCGAGTGGGCCGTCACCGGGGCAAGGCGGGTGCCGGGGATGGCCACGCCCGTTCCGAGCTTAATGCGTGAAGTGTTGTGAGCAGCGAGTGCCATGGTTGCATAACAATCAGACCAGATCATCTGCGAATCGGGTATCCAGGCGCGGTCATAGCCCAAGTCTTCGGCGTATTTGATCAGCTGCCAGTCATCGATCTTCGTTGCCACAGTCACACTAAATTCCATACAGTCCTCCTTTGAAATGATTATGTGGATGAGATTGCCGGAGGCATACCACACCAATCTGTCTTGCGCTATGTCAGCGGTTTGACAATGAACCGCTAGGAATGAGAGAAACACTATTGGAGCACCGA
>CAUZQN010000559.1:0-3070 GCA_963581605.1 uncultured Binatia bacterium (SeqCode) | reverse complement strand
GTCCGTCATGCGTGGCCTCCTCAAGCTCTCCCCCTGACACCCGATAGCGGTTCTGAGTGGCTCGGCGCATCTGAACCCATGCTTACATAATCTGACACGTGAGCTGCCTGCTGAGCCGCTCGTCCTACCTCGGATCAACGCTCCATGCCCGCTATTGGGGCGCGCAGAGCGCCCAATAGCGCACCCTCGCTAACTTTACATTGACCCGTCTTTCAGTGACACAGATAGGAGACGACGGTTTCAGCCGAACACTCATACCGAATCGCGCCACACGGGCACCCACCCGTAAAGGGAACATTCATTAGAAAACTCCTTCCTGCTGCTACCGCTATCAATTCCGGTGGGCAATCGTAGACTTCACGCGATGTCGTAACGTGGCATCTATCTCGCCTGTGTTCCAAGTAGCCCAGGTAAAAGCCGAGTCGGGCAGCTAAACGGGTAGCTGTTCATGTCAGATACTGGTGAATACCGAGGAATACCGAGTAGACGGACAGGTCGCCTAAGGCCCGTGAAAGCCAGTTCTTTCCGCTACCTGGTGTGCTCTATTGATACCGAGCAATACGCCCCAAAAGGATTTTGAGTCCACTTCTTACGAGGATCAGGACTGAATGAATGACTGATCGAAGGCGAATGGGTGATGATCGGGAACATGACGACGGCGTTGAAGGCGGACAAGTCTCATAGAAACGTCTTGCTAACGGTTTGCTAACGGAATGAGCAGGAACGCCGTGAATCAAGATGAACCAAGAGAAAGACGGGAAGCGTTAACTCCCCGTCTTTCCTAACGTATCTGAACTAAGCTGAACCAAGAACAAACAGTTACAGCAGGTTCTTACCCTTCGAGGCGGCCGGCCAGTTCGGCCACGAGACGGTCAATCGGGAGCCGGATCTGTTCGGTCGAGTCCCGGTCGCGGAGCGTGACCGTCTGATCCTCCATCGTTTGGTGATCAACCGTGATCCCAAAGGGTGTTCCGACTTCGTCCTGGCGACGATAGCGACGGCCGATGGAGCCGGCCTGATCGTAAAAAACGGTAAAATGCTGCTGGAGGACATCCCGAATTTCTTGCGCCTTTTCCGGGTGCCCTTTTTTACGTAAAAGCGGAAAAATGCCGACTTTGATAGGCGCCAGTTTTGGATGCAAACGCAGCACAATGCGCTCCTCTTCGTCCTGGACGTCTTCGTCATAGGCGTCTAGGAGAACAACGAGCAGAATCCGTTCAACGCCGGCTGCCGGCTCGATGACGTAGGGCAGATAGCGTTCTCGTGTCTCTTCATCAAAAAAGCGGAGATCCTTGCCGCTGGATGTGGCGTGTCGGCCCAGATCAAAGTCCGTTCGGTTAGCAATGCCTTCGAGTTCTCCCCAGCCAAACGGGTATTGATACTCGATATCCGAGCACGCTTTGGCGTAATGAGCCAATTCTTCCTTTTTATAGTGGTAGAAACGTAGATTCGCTGCTTTCACACCGAGGCGGTCACTATACCAATTGATGCGTTGCTCACGCCAATAGTCAAACCATTCGTCATCCGTGCCGGGCTTGACGAAAAACTCCATTTCCATCTGCTCGAATTCGCGCGTCCGAAAAATAAAATTGCCGGGCGTAATCTCATTCCGGAACGACTTGCCTGTTTGAGCAATGCCGAAAGGCGGCTTCAGGCGGCTTGACTGCTGAACATTCTGGAAATTGACAAACATGCCCTGTGCTGTTTCAGGCCGAAGAAAGGCCACCGACGCGTCATCCTCGACCGGGCCGACAAACGTTTTAAACATGAGGTTAAACTGCCGGGCGTCAGTGAAATCGCACTCCATCTTCTTGGGGCAGGCGCGGTCTTCCAGCGCTGGGATATGATCGGCTCGAAAACGGCGTTTGCAATTCCGACAGTCGACCAGAGGATCTGAGAATCCCTCGATGTGACCCGAGGCTTCCCATACCTGAGGGTGCATGAGAACCGAACTCTCGATCCCGACAACATTTTCTCGTGCAGTGACCATATACCGCCACCATGCGTCGCGTATATTACGCTTGAGTTCAACCCCGAGCGGTCCGTAATCCCAAGTGCTGGCAAAACCGCCGTATATCTCGCTTGATGGATACACAAACCCGCGTCGTTTGCTCAGATTAACCACTTTCTCCATAGAGACAGGCATAGCGCGAAGCCCTATCACCCTGTCTGAGGATCGTCAATGGAAGCGCGAGACACAACATTCATTTGATCCAGAAAAGTCGTTGATTTGAGTGGTCGTGGCAGATGCTGAGCGAGGAGACGACCAACCAGGGCGCGCGTTTCTTGGGACGCACGTGGGGAAATATCGGGAAGAGGGAATACTGGCTGTTCGCTTGCGAGCCAGACCTGGAATAACATCAAGGTCTCAGTTGAAAGCCGAAATGTCGCTCCTGCCTGGGCGGTGCACTGCGAGCAGACGAGGCCGCTCAGACTGGGAGAAAAGGCAAGGGTCTGATCGTCAGGCGTCAGGGCGGTAGCACATACCTGGCAGTCGGTCATATTTGGGGCGTAACCCACGTCGATGAGCAGCCGAAGCTCAAAAGCTGGCAGAAAAAGGGCAGGCAGGGTGGGGTGGTCTTCAAGCGCGGACAGGCTGTGCAGGAGCAGCAAGTATATTTCCTGACCGGCCTCAGGTCCGGCAACCATAACGTCAGTGAGCTCGGTCATATAGCTGGCACAGGCAAATTTTTGCAGGTCTTGACTCGGACTGCGAAAGGTTTGTAGCCAATCGCAGCCCAAAATAAAGGCTAATCCGTCGGATCGGCTCGGCCGAAATCGCAGTGCGACATGTGTAAAGAGCTCAAGAACATTGACAAAACGACGACGTGAGCGCTTTGCCCCTTTCGCGATCCCGGTGATCTTCCCCCAGTCTTGGGTGAGAAATGTTACAATCTTATCAGATTCGCCATGTACTCGAGTACGGAGGACAATAGCCTGAGTACGCTCTTCTCGCATTTTTGCCTTGACAGTCTGGGGAGCGATTCTTACATTTCCCGCAGCTTCTCGTCTTTCCTACCATAAATACGTAATAAATATAAGAAAGTGCGAGAAACGGAAAACTTATAGG
>CAUZQN010000558.1:0-3071 GCA_963581605.1 uncultured Binatia bacterium (SeqCode) | reverse complement strand
GCATTAATATCGACTGGGTCGGCCAACTGGTTGAAGCCGCCAGCGGCTTAACCTTAGACGTGTATCTCAAGCAGCATATTTTTGAACCACTCGGTATGACGGATACCGGCTTTGTGCGTTCGGCAGAACAAAATGCGCGCACCGCAAGCATCCATCAGCGCGGAGAAGACGGAACGTTAGCACCCATTGAACTTGAACTGGTTCCGGACGATGCTGAATACTACAGTGGTGGCCACGGGCTCAACTCTACAACAAAAGACTACCTCGCCTTTGTGCAGATGATACTCGAAGGCGGCAGCCACAATGGCGCGCAAATCCTCAAACCGGAAACAGTCTCTCTTATGTCGGAAAACCATATCGGCAAGCTTGCCGCAGGAAATATGAAAACAGCGACTCCTGCTCTTTCCAACGATGTACAATTCTTTCCCGGTGTCGTGCATAAACACGGGCTCGGGTTTCTTATCAACACCAGCGCCATTCCCGGAGCGCGTTCTGCCGCTAGTCTGGGTTGGGCCGGCATCTTTAACTCGTATTATTGGATTGATCCCACCAAACGTGTGGCCGGTGTCATTATGATGCAGATTCTGCCTTTCTTTGATGACAAGGCTGTTCCCGTATACGAACAGTTCGAGAAAGCCACCTACGCCGCGTTAGGTTTGGCCTAACCACCCACAGACTTCCGCACGGCCAGCTAGGATTGACCACGCGAGTGGGTCCGGTATGGTTTTTCTAAGACCAGCAAGTTCACCTCATAATTCGAGGCGACAGCGAAACCATACCGCTACTTTACGAGACAAGAACTGGAGGACATTATGGAACGCCCCTTACATTTTGGTATTTTTATGGCTCCGTTTCATCCCGTGGGCCAGAACCCGACGCTCGCCCTTGAGCGCGATCTCGAACTCATCGTGCGCTTAGAT
The DNA here is from genome assembly GCA_963581605.1 of uncultured Binatia bacterium (SeqCode). Taxonomy (GTDB): domain Bacteria; phylum Desulfobacterota; class Binatia; order Bin18; family Bin18; genus Bin18. The sequence goes on along the minus strand of CAUZQN010000558.1, from coordinate 2,151 downwards.
GAACTGGGGTATGACGAGGCCTGGATCGGCGAACACCACTCCGCAGGCTTGGAAATCATTGCTTCGCCTGAGGTCTTCATTGCCGCGGCGGCCCAGCGCACGCGCCACATCCGCTTAGGCACAGGCGTCAGCTCGCTGCCCTACCACCATCCCTTAATTCTGGCGGACCGCATCGTTCAGCTCGACCATATGACACGCGGACGCGTCATGTTCGGCGTTGGCCCAGGCGCCTTACCGTCCGACGCTCACATGATGGGCATAGACCCAGCCAGCCAGCGCAGACGCATGGAAGAGTCGCTGGGTGCCATCATGCAACTCCTCACCTCGGATGAACCGGTCAGCATAGAAACCGACTGGTTTACGCTGAAAGATGCGCGCCTCCAGCTCCGTCCATACACGTATCCTCACTTTGAGATTACAGTCGCCGCCACGGTTTCTCCCTCAGGACCGCGTACAGCGGGGCGTTACGGCGTCGGCCTGCTCTCTCTTGGCGCTACCAGCATGGGCGGCTTTGCCGTACTCGGCGATCACTGGAAAATCTGGAACGACCAAGCCCAAGAGTACGGCCATACGGTTGACCGTTCCGCCTGGCGCTTAGTCGGCCCGATGCATATCGCTCCGACACGTGAACAAGCGTTCAAGGAAATCGAGTACGGCATTTATGACTGGGTTGATTACTTCCAGAATGTCGTTGCCCTGCCCCTCGCGCCAGAGGAAACAGATCCGCGCAAATGGCCCCAGGCGCTCGTTGACTCCGGCACTGCGGTGATCGGCACCCCAGACGATGCGATTGCCCAGCTCACACGCCTGAAAGAACAATCCGGCGGATTCGGTTGTTTCATGATCATGGCCAATGATTGGGTCGAGCGACAGGCATCGCTGAATTCTTACGAACTGCTGGCCAAGGAAGTCTTCCCGCACTTCCAAGGCTCTGCCGACCGTGCCGTGGCTTCGCGGGACTGGTGCCGCGACGATCATGACACCCTCATCGGGGGCGCCATGAATGCCGTGATCCAAGAAATCGACCGCTACGAAAAAGATACCGGCTACCGGATTGCCATTGCCGATGCGGCCCGGGGCCAGTCCAACGCGAAGTAAACAGTCTGTCCGACCTGTAGTGCTCTGTCAGGGCTGAAGTGAGGAGTCTGTCATTCTGAGGGGCCACGCATCGAGTGCGCATACGACTGTAAAACCGAGCTTAAAGGACTGAGGGACAAGGAGCCTGCATATGCAAAACCGTAATTTTCAGATGATTGAAACCAATGGCATCCGTTTACGTACGGTTGTCGAAGGCAACGGCCCCCTCGTCATCCTTCTGCATGGCTTTCCGCAGTGCTGATGTCTGTGGCGGCATCAAATTGATCCCCTGGTTGCGGCCGGGTTTCAAGTCGCGGTCCCGGACCAACGTGGCTACGGCGGCAGTGATAAGCCGGAGGCTATTGAAGCGTATAATATCGTGGAGCTGAGCAATGACGTAGCCGGCATCGCCGATGCCCTCGGCCATGAGCAGTTCCTCGTTGTCGGCCATGATTGGGGTGCACCCGTTGCCTGGCATACTTCGCTGCTGCACGCCGAGCGCGTCAAGGCCGTCGTAGGCATGAGCGTGCCTTATGTGCGTGGCCCGGCCGGCGTGATGACCAAACAAGAAAACTTTGGTGATAAATTCTGGTATATCGTCTACTTCCAAACGCCGGGAGTAGCAGAAGCAGAGTTTGAAGCGGATATTCGGAAGACCTTGCGCATCACATATTATGCAGTGTCGGGTGATGCCTCAGGCGATGCGATGCAGATTCAGAAACCTGCGACCGCAAAATTTCTCGACGGTATGGCCGACCCGGAAACGCTCCCTGCTTGGCTCACGGAAGAAGATCTCGATTATTATGTCGCCCAGTACGAGCAGAGTGGTTTTCGTGGTCCACTGAATTGGTATCGCAACATCGACCACAACCTCGAAATCACGCCGCAGCTGGAGAATGCCAAGATCGAACGACCCGCCCTCTTTATTACTGGCAATAAAGACCCCGGCCTATCTTTTGGCGGCGGCGGTTGGGTCGATCTCATGGATCACTTCATGACCGACCTGCGCGAAAAGGTCTATATCGACGGAGCCGGCCACTGGGTTCAGATGGAACGACCCAAGGAAGTGAATGA
>CAUZQN010000557.1:0-3083 GCA_963581605.1 uncultured Binatia bacterium (SeqCode) | reverse complement strand
GCTAGGCTTACGCGCATCGCGTAGACGCAATAAGAGACAAAAGGAGGGAAGGATGAAAATTGGTGTTTTTGAGTTTTGCATTGATACATCGGTTGATCCCGCTGTGATTGCCAAGCGAGCCGAGGAGCTGGGGTTTGGCTCGTTTTGGGTGCCTGAGCATACTGTTATTCCGATTAAAACGAGTTCGCCTTATCCGGGCTCGGACGACGGAAAAATTCCAGATGCATATGGGCGTATTACCGATCCATTTGTCTCCCTCGCCCGTGCGTCTGCGGTGACCAAGACGATTGAACTCGGCACGGGTATTTGCCTGATTCCCGAGCGCAATCCGCTCGAACTGGCTAAGGCCGTGGCGACTTTAGACCATTTTTCGGGCGGCCGTTTTATCTTTGGCATTGGCGCAGGCTGGCTCAGGGAAGAAACCGAAATCATGGGCGGTGATTTTGACCACCGCTGGGGCCAGACCAAGGATGCCGTCTTAGCCATGAAGGAATTGTGGACCCAGGAAGAGGCCGAGTATCACGGCAAGTATTATGACTTTCCGGCTGTTCGCTCTTTCCCCAAACCTGCCAGAAAACCACATCCACCGATCTATATGGGCGGGTCGTCAAAATATGTCTTCAAACGCGTTGTCGAATGGGGCGATGGCTGGATGCCGGTTCTATCGCCGGTCGAATATATCAAAGAAGGTCGGCAGCGCCTTAATGAACTGGCGGAGCAAGCCGGCCGTGATCCCAAGGAAATTGCTGTCATGGCATTCGGCTGGCCTGGAAAATTCCGTACTGGAGACGAGATCAAAGAACTTGAATCAGCCGGTGTCGATCATGTCACCATTTGGCTGCAGCAGAGCGAGGGCGGAGAAGAGGCTGTCGTGGCGGAATTGGAGTCGTTAGCGAAGTCCGTTCTATAGGCGGGGAGGGGCCCTTACGATATTAAGAGGAGGCCGCTGTCTTGATCAAATTCGGTATCATGGTTATGCCTCAGCATCCGCGAACGGATTCGCCTGTAAAGCGGTTCCGAGAAGCGGTTGAGTTAACGCGCTTAGCCCGTGACGCCGGGTTGGACTCTATTGCGTGTGGCCAGCACTTCCTCGCTCCGCCGTATCAGAACATCCAAAGTCTACCTCTTCTTGCGCGACTTGCGGCCGAGAGTGGTGCGATGTCACTGGTGCTGTCTGTCATTCTTCTGCCGCTCTACAGTCCGGTTGGCATCGCCGAAGATGTTGCCTCATTAGACGTTATCAGTGAGGGGCGCGTTGTCTTCGGTGTCGGGCTGGGCTACCGGGATATCGAGTATCAAGCTTTTAATACGCGCCGACGTGAGCGCATTCCGCGTTTTGAGGAATCCTTGGCACTCATCCGACGCTTGTGGACAGAAGAGGCGGTCTCATTTCAGGGCAAGCATTTCAGCATCGAAAACGCGACCTGCACCATTCGACCCGTCCAGCAGCCGCATCCGCCTATTTGGATTGCCGCCAATAACGATAGCGCTATCGAGCGGGCAGGGCGGCTGGGCTGCTCTTGGCTGGTCAATCCGCATGCGACAACGGAAACGCTACAACGTCAGATGCAGCTGTATACAGACACCCTAGCCGCATCTGGTCATCATGCTCCTGCAGAAATCCCCGTTATTAAAGAGATGCATGTCGCCAAGACGCGCGAAGAAGCCATTGCGGTTGCCCAGCCCTATTTAGAAAAAAAATATCAAGCCTACGCGGACTGGGGACAGGATAAGGAACTCCCTGGCGGGGAGTCCTTTCGCGTGTCGTTTGAAGCATTAGCTAAGGACCGCTTCATCCTGGGCAGTATTGAAGAGGTCATTCAACAGATCGAAGCCCACCATCAGCAGCTTGGCATTAACCATTTCATCTTTCGTATCTGGTGGCCGGGTATGGAGGCCTACCACGCCTACCGCGTGGTCGAGCTGATGGCTGAACATATCATCCCGTATTTCAGGAAGGCAGAAGGGTAGAAAAAAGTCCCAATGGGACGTCTCTGCGTGACAGACAAACTACGAATCTGTAGGCCGGAAGTTCGAATCTTCCAGGGCGCGCTTTCTTTTCCTTTTGATTCAGAGACTTAGCGCGGTAGGCCGGACGGGTGTGGAAGGACTCATAGGTCGTTTGCCAACAGTTTGCCAACAGATGTGCTCAGCCGGTGTACTTTTTAGGCGGGATGCCAAGCACGACTTCCTTAATATCGTCTTCTGACGGGTTGTTGTAACGCTGGAAGACAGAGAACGTCTTATGGCCAGTGATGGCCATGATCCGCTTGTAGTCCCAGCCTTCCCGGACTTTTCGGGTCACAAAAGTATGACGGATGTCATGGAAATGGAGTCCGGCTAATTCGGCTTTGGTACACGCCGTTTTCCACGACCGCTTGCAGCCTTGCCTGCTGAACGCTTTTCCCTTCCAGGTAAAGACATGCCCACTGATCGGGGCCACCTTGCCCTGGCGTTGGCTCGCCCGAATCTCCGTCAGCACGGTCCGCAGGGTAGGGGAGATGGGGATGATACGCTTGTGTTTCGTCTTGGTGTCCACCGTTCCCAACCGCATAACGCCAGCTTTCATATCCACCTTGTCCCAGGTCAACTCCGTGATCTCCCGAGAGCGCATCCCTGCCTCATAGGCGCAGGTCATAATCCGCTGCAGGTGTGCTGGCGCAAGCATGAGAATCCGCTGATACTCCTCGGTAGAGAGGGCAATATCCCGGCTGTTCTCCCCTTGATGTAAGCGGACCATCGAACAAAGGACAACTCAATGGCGGCCGGTTTCGCGCCAAACAGAGAGGGCGAAGCGGCGGCAGCATGGTGTTCCACAGTGCGTGGGAAGACGTCCAACAACGGTGAGCCTTGATCCTCGCGCTACTTTCATGTCACCATCACCGTATTCTTCGCGGCGCCGAACCGGCCTCACGAACGGCAAGGCTGCGTTGACAGAGGAAGAACGATATGACCACACCGCTATTATTCTCGGCGTTTGTCATGAACACGACGTCGCATATCCTGCATGGCGTCTGGCGCCAACCCAATGCCCGCCAGATCGAGTTCAACTCGCTGGATCTTTGGGTTGATTTGGCCAAGGA
>CAUZQN010000556.1:0-3084 GCA_963581605.1 uncultured Binatia bacterium (SeqCode) | reverse complement strand
TGATCGACGGCCCGCCACAAGTAATAGCGCTCGCCCCTAATCCGGATGAATAGCTCATCCAGATGCCAGATGTCGCCTGGTCGTCCACGCCGCTGTCGGAGCTTCTCGGCGAAGGTCTGCCCGAACTTGAGACACCAGAGGCGCACGGCCTTGTAGCTGACGATCACGCCGCGCTCGGCCAAGAGCTCCTCGACTTCGGGGAAACTGAGGCTAAAGCGATGATAGAGAGCTACACTGCATGGGCAATGATTTCGGGCGGAAACCGATGATTCTTATATGAGTCTGTGGTAGGTAAGGGCATGCCTCAATTACGGCATGCAGAGTCACTGCTGTACAAGGGCCTCGATAACTTGACAGTACCGTTACGCACCAACCGAGGGATAATAGAGGGATTTTCTTAGACTACGACCCTGCCCTAACCTCGCCGATTCCCCCACTTCCCCCAGTGGATGACCTGTTCAACCGGCGCGCGTGATGTGGGGCCAAACCGGCCTTCTGGGAAGCCAAGCGGGATGAGTCCGGCGATCTCCATATCTTCCGGGATATCGAGCTTCTGCTTCAGTTCCTTTTCAAAGAAATAGTGTACAGTCGTCAGCGTCGCACCAATGTCCAAGGCTCTGCATGCCAGGAGTATATTCTGGACCGCAGGATAGATCGAAGCGTGCAGCGTGGCGGTAATCGAGCGCGGGTTGTCCGCATCTGCATACGTAGGGAAGTCGGTCCCTGTGCAGGCCAACAAGATAACCGGCGCTTCATGCATGTGTTCCGCCAGATGGACAGCAGCCGCAAACAGGCGTTGTTCGGCAGGCGGTAAGGCGTCCATAGCCGGAATGGATCCCAGCTGCGCCAGCTTTTGATACGTCTCCAGATAGTGATCACGAATGAAACGTTTGTCTTCCGCTTCTTGAACAAGGATAAACGCCCAGTTTTGGAAATTACTCCCGCTCGGCGCATGCACCCCCGCGTCTATTATCTTTTTCAGCGTCTCGTCTGGAATAGGATCAGGCTTGAGTCTGCGCATCGAGCGCGTCGAATAGATTGCTTCAAAAAGTTCGATTTCGGGCATACATTCTCCTTCTTAGGGGCACAGCTCTCGTAAACCTTACGAACCTCAAGGCATGGGCTCCGAGGACGCGAAACGACGGAGCACATTCCCGGTAATTCGCGAAACATTATTATCGTAGTTGTTCTGAGACAACGCGCCGCACCAGGCGATTGATCCGGTAGAGAAAACGGCGCCACCATTTGGGTATTCGAAGTAGACCATGTCCGCCCGGACCTTGGGATTAACGGTCCCACCTTGCCGCGAATCACTTATGAGCACTTCCTCAATCACGTGCTGATACGCATCAGAGTGACCAGACGAAGCCGCCAGAATAAGCGCATGGTGCGGCGTGCCCAAGGGTGCGTCAGTGCGATCAAAGAAATCGTAGTTAAACGGCTGACCCGATAGTTCGTTTACATGCCCCCAATGTTCACGAATCTCATGCTTCGTCTGTTCGTTCATGATACGCGACGTGCCGGGAAAGAGCCCGCCTAGAACCACACGCACAGGCACTCGGCCAGGAAAGGCCTGACTAATGGATAGTATGACCGGCGAAAAACCCCAGCACCAGGAACACATGGGGTCCACAAAATAGATGAGTTCTTTTTGCATAGGGGCACCTGTCCTTTCTTATCGAGGTCTACTGCATCACTCTTCCGGCCTTGTCATTCTGAGGAGCGAAGCGAGGAAGAATCTCTCGCCCGGGTTGTACATCCAACAGCGAGATTCTTGGCTACGCTCAGAATGATAGTAGTCGATCCTCTCACATATGGCGGCTCAATCTCGCTAGATCAACGACGCGCCCGGCCCTGGGTCTATACCCAAGAGCGCTCGCCCATAAGCCTGCAGCTTACTATCGAGATCAAACACCACATGGCAGGACATGGTATTTACATCGCGCTAGGCACGTTGAAATGGGCTGTCAAGAAAGTGAGCGTGCGCGCCGCTCGCTGCAGAGCAACTGTTAAAACATCGGCTCACCTACCAACTCCTGGCCTAAGAGCACCTTTCCGTACAATTCCAGTCTTCCATCAAGGTCAAACAAATAGTGACATGCAAGGGTATTCACATCGCGTTGAACACGTTGCAGCGGATTATCCTCAAAATGAGCATGCAAGCCGCTGGCTTCAACAACATCTTGGATAATCTTTTTGCACTGATGAACTGACATGGCCAGCTGGGCTGCCCAGCGGGCACGATCTTCGATCGTGGCGGTGTTGCGCTTCGTGCACACGTCCTCGACAAAGTGTCGGAGTAGCAGCTCAACTTCACACACCTCAACTTCTGCTCGGGCAAGCCGCATTTGAGAAGCTGAGCGTTGGACCTGTTTGTTCGCGTCTAAGAACACCCGTTCGGTCAACCGTTCTCTAAATAGCCGCACGGCCGTCTTGGCTTGGCCCAAGGCGGGCATGGCGACGCCCAGCGGCAGAACCCCCATCATTGGGGTCCGGTAGAGGGGACCATCATGGAGTTGCGAGCCGGGCGCATGGCCGCTCATCATCTCGCCTATTGATACGGCTCGCTCTTCAGGGATGAAGACATTGTCAATTACGACATCGTTACTGCCCGTGCCAATCATACCGTCGACATGCCAGGTGTCTTCAACGGTGACATCTGAGATAGGGAGCGCAAACCAACGCGGATTGGGTTTGCCTTCAGGGGTGATTTCGGTGGCGGTTGGGAGGACCCATTCGCCATGCATAATACCTGAGCCCCACTGCCAACGCCCGTTTAAACGAAAGCCGCCTTTTTCCGGCATGACCGTGGCGGTGGGTGAAATCAGGGCAGGGGCCAAGACATAGGTTCGCGAAGCAAACAGCTCTTTCTGAAACTTTTCTGGAAACTGGCAGAAGATCCAATTATGTTCAATGTAAAAATTGGATACCCACGCCATTGAGGCATCGCCTTCGCCGAGTGCAACGCCAACTTCGAAAAAGGTATCCATATCAAGCTCAAGCCCGCCGTAGCATTTGGGTACCATGAGCTTGTAAATTTCTGCTTCTTCCAGCGCTTTAATGACAGCGTCAACCGGCTTACGT
>CAUZQN010000555.1:0-3084 GCA_963581605.1 uncultured Binatia bacterium (SeqCode) | reverse complement strand
GTTCCGGCAATAATGTCCCCAACTGGCCCAGCAGGGGAATGAGGCCGACCTTCGGGATGAGATCTATCTTATTCAGAACAATAAGGACGTGGGTCTTTAGTTGCATGACCCGCCGAGCTATCTGCTCATCGGCGGGGGTAATGCCACGCGCCGCATCGACCAACAAAAGGGCGACATCGGTTTCCTGCAGTGCTCTGAACGCGCCATCGACCATGCGCTGATTCAGCAACGAGCCGGCGTGGGCATGAATTCCGGGCGTATCAACAAAAATGAGTTGAGCGTCAGATTCCGTTTTTACCCCGGTTAGACGGGTGCGTGTGGTCTGAGGTTTCGGTGAGACTATGGCGATCCGAGCACCCACCAAAGCGTTGAGCAAAGTTGATTTGCCAACATTGGGCCGCCCGATCAGGGCGATAAAACCACACCGATACTCTGGGTGCTGCGCGTCAGACTGGGACAGCATGGGGACAATCAGGACGCCGGAGTCCCGGCTGGCCTAAAGACGATCTTGAGGACGCGGCGTTTGCCAACTTGGACAACGGTCTCTCCTTGCGCCTGAATTTTCAAGTCCGAGTCTACGACTCGTTCACTATCGACCCGGACGCCGCCCTGCTGAATGAGACGACGGGCCTCACTCGCCGAACGTGTTAATCCGGTCGTGCGTAGCAGGTGACAAATCCACACCTTTGGTTCCGGAGCTGACCAGACAAAGGTGGCAATCTCGCTCGGCAGCTCACGGCGCTGAAAACGCAGGGCAAAGGCCGCAGCCGCGCCCGCGGCCGCGCCTGCGTCATGAAAGCGGGTCACGAGTTCAGTCGCAAGCTGCTTCTTGGCTTCCATAGGGTGAACACGGCCGTCCGTGATTGCCTGGACATGGGCCGCATCCAGCGCACTCAGGAGTTCATAATAACGCAGCATCAGGTCATCAGAGATGGACATGAGCTTGCCGTACATCTCAGTCGGCGGATCGGTAATACCGATGGCATTGCCGAGCGACTTACTCATCTTCTGCACCCCATCAGTGCCTTCGAGAATCGGCGTTGTGACGACGATTTGCGGTTCTTGGTCAAACGCGCGCTGCAACTCTCGTCCGACAAGCAGATTAAAGCGCTGATCGGTTCCCCCAAGCTCAACATCGGCATGCAGGGCAACAGAATCATAGCCTTGAATCAGCGGATATAAAAATTCATGCACGTGTATGGGCACGCCGGTCTTAAAGCGCTTGGCAAAATCATCCCGCTCAAGCAAGCGGGCAACCGTATAGTGGCCGCACAGCCGCACCATATCGGTAGAGGAGAGCGCGTCTAGCCACTCCGAGTTAAAGCGCAGCTCGGTGCGGTCCGGATCAAGGATCTTAAAGACCTGTGCGGTGTAGGTTTCGGCGTTGCGCTTGACTTGCTCACGGGTAAGCGGCTTGCGCGTTTCCGATCGGCCGGTGGGATCGCCTATCATGGCCGTAAAATCGCCAATCAAGAAAATAACCGTATGCCCCAGTTCTTGGAACTGGCGCAGTTTATTCAGCACGACCGTATGGCCGAGATGCAGGTCCGGGGCGGACGGGTCCGCCCCCCACTTCACGCGCAGAGGCTTTCCACGCCCGAGCTTCTGTTTCAATTCCTCCAGCGGAACGATATCAACCGTTCCACGTTCAATTTCTTTAAGCTGTTCTACCACTGACGGGGACATACGCACCCTTTACCGAGCGTATTCCGTTGACCGAGACTCACGAATGACGATGACCTTAATCTGGCCGGGATATGTCATCTCACTCTCGATCTTCTTGGCGACTTCTCTGGCTAAACTTGAAGCTTCACCGTCTGTTACTGAACCTGGTTTGACCATAATCCGTATCTCACGTCCGGCTTGCACGGCAAACGACTTTTCGACCCCATTGAACGATCCACTGATCCGTTCCAGGTCTTCGAGTCGCCGCACATAACTTTCCAGCACTTCTCGCCGCGCCCCAGGCCGAGCTCCGGACAGTGCGTCGGCTGCATCAACAAGCGGTGCAAGAACGGTTTCCGCCCGAACTTCTTCATGGTGGGCGGCAATCGCGTTGACAATTTTTGCCGACTCGCCATATTTGCGGGCTACTTCTCCACCGATGATGGCATGTGATCCTTCAATCTCATGCGAGACGGCTTTTCCAATATCGTGCAATAATCCCGATCGTTTCGCCTGCTTTTCATTCAGCCCTAGCTCTGCTGCCATCATACCGCAGATATAGGCTGTTTCTATCGAGTGCATGAGGACATTCTGGCCGTAGCTATAGCGATACTTGAGCATCCCGATGAGCTTGATAATTTCAGGATGCACGCCGTTAATGCCGAGTTCGAGCACTGCGCGTTGTCCGGCTTCACGAACTGACTCTTCAACTTCACCCTCCGCTTTCTTGACCACTTCTTCTATACGGCCCGGGTTAATACGACCATCTGAAATCAGGCGTTCCAACGCCACACGGGTAATTTCACGCCGGATCGGACTATGGCTCGAAATGAGAACGGCTTCCGGAGTATCGTCAATGACGAGGTCCACCCCAGTCGCAGCTTCAAACGCCCGGATATTCCGCCCCTCACGGCCGATGATACGCCCTTTCATATCATCGCTCGGCAGGCGAATGACGGCGGCCGTGCGTTCTGAAATAAATTCTCCAGCCAAGCGCTCAATCGCAACGCTTATAATTTTCCGTGCGCGCCGTGTGGCTTCTTCCCGCGCTTCTTCCTCTATAGTCATAATACGTCGAGAAGCGTCCTGCCTGGCACCGTCAACCATTTGGTCCATGAGCAATTGTTTGGCCTCATCACGACTGAGCCCGGCCGTTTGTTCAAGCTGCTGGCGCGTCTCATCAATCAAGCCTTCGTATTGCTGCTCCTTTTTATGCGCATTGTCCTCCTTACTTTTGACGCTTTGCTCTCTCCGAGCCAGTCCATCTTCGTGTCCTTCTAGCGCCTCAGCACGTTTCTCTAGGGTCTCTTCACGTCCCTGGATGCGTCGCTCGATCTGTTGAGTTTCTTTTCGGCGCTCCTGAATCTCCTTCTCAACTTCTGATTTTGATTGAAGAACGATATCCTTTGCTTGCACCTG
>CAUZQN010000554.1:0-3085 GCA_963581605.1 uncultured Binatia bacterium (SeqCode) | reverse complement strand
GGAGACGATGGAAGCCGCCATCACCTTTGCCGACACCGGTCACCTGTGCCTTGCGACGCTGCACTCGACGAACGCGAACCAGGCCTTTGAGCGCATTATCAATTTCTTTCCTGAACCCCAACATGCGCAGATCTTTCTCCAGCTTTCCCTCAACCTTCGGGCCATCATCTCACAGCGCTTAGTCCTGGGGATCGACAGCCGGCGTGTCGCGGCGTTAGAGATTCTGCTTGATACGCCGCGCATCAAAACGCTGATCAAACGGGGCGAAGTTGATACGCTGAAAGAAGCGATGGTACAAGCCGACCTAGAGGGCTGTCAGACGTTTGATATGGCACTTTTCGACCTGTACAGCAGCGGCTCAATTGACCTTGAGCAGGCACTGAGTAATGCAGACAGTGTCAATAATCTGCGCCTCAAGATCAAGGTCACTGAGACACAAGAGACAGGTGCTGAAGGTGTGAAACCACCACCCGGACTCCGACTCGAAGCGGCTCGGGTTGCGCGACGTTTTGAGCGCCTCTAGCCCGGCTTGCTTTGCAGGAGAGCCTCAGCCACAACAAGATCGTCCGGGGTCGTGATTTTAAAGTTACTAGCCTCACCCAAAACGATACGAACACGTTGCCCCATTTGCTCAACAAGGGCGGCATCGTCCGTTGCCGGCATGCCTTGTTGCTGAGCCCTTTCGTGCGCTTCTCGAATGGCCGCAACCTGGAACGTCTGTGGGGTTTGGGCCAGCCAGAGGTCATGGCGTGAAACAGTCTCGCAGATAAAATTCTGAGCGCTGACGCGTTTAATGGTATCCTGGGCCGGGATGGCAACTATTGCACCACTCGACTCAGCCGCCGCCGTAATGCTCTGCTCAATGGTCTTCACCGCGATAAACGGCCGAGCGGCGTCATGAATAACGACGATATCACAGTCTGTCTCAAGCCCAGCTAAGCCGTTGCGCACCGAATCCTGCCGCTCTGCACCGCCATGCACAACGACAATCGGCCGCCGAAACGACCCGTGCGAGCGCAACAGCTCACGGCATAAGGCTTCACGTTCAGGGGCAACCACAACAACGATACGGCTGATTGCAGCTACCCGCTCAATACGCCGTAGGGTATGCACGAGAATCGGTTTGCCGGCGACAGACAGGAAGGGTTTGGGCAGCTCACGCTGCATGCGCTCACCTTTTCCTGCCGCAACAATGATCGCGTTCACCTTCATGGGAGAACCCGCTACTCCTGTTCGGCTTCGGTCAACAGCTCAACCTCGACCACTTTCCCCTGGCCAATTGACGACCCGAGCAACCCGGCAAACCGGGCGAACGTATATTTGGAGCTGAACAGAGTGTGCACTCGCACCGTTTCCACCCTATCCTCAATAAACTTTGCTTTCCCAGTGAGGGCAAGATGAGCGATTTTGAGCCGCAGCTGGGCATTCTTTTGCAGATTACGATACCAGTGAGTTTTGCCTTCTTTTCCCGACTGTATGTATAAATGTCCCTGCTCGTACACAAACCAAATCGGTTTGGTACGCGGCTTCCCACTTGTACGCCCCAGAGTCGTGATCTCAAGCGTCGACTCCTCAGCCACTTGGGCGAGTTTGTCCTCAAGCGGAATCTCCTGCCCTTGGGCGTTCACTCCACTGAACAGGCTCCAGCATAGGAGACACAGCCCCAGTCCTATCCCAAACGACCAGTCTCTTAGCGTAGACTGCTGCATACCTACTCCCTCTCTTTTCTCTGTACGCTTCTGCATCGCATCGTCCAACACGTTTGACGCCCATTCCAATGAGAAAATACTCTACTCTAGTTCCTCATCTCAAATATCTATGGTAGCGTAGCCTTATCCTGGAGTTAGAGGAGGAGACCAAGATGGCAACCCAATACCACTTCCGTATTGCGAACGAAAGCATTGACGTGCAGACAGGTACGCACGACAGTCCGAAAATCACGATGACCATGAAGGAAAGTGATTACCTTGACATGATTAACGGCAAGCTCAACGGGCAGATGGCCTTTATGAGCGGTAAGCTGAAAATTGCCGGAGATATGGGATTAGCCCTGAAGATGCAAAATCTGTTTACGCCAGCTGATGCCGGCGGCCCTCTGTTAGAAACGATTCAAGCAGTCATCGATGGCATGGCAGATGCGTTTAAACCCGAAGCCTCAAAAGGCATCGATGCGGTCTTTCAGTTTGATCTGACCGACTAAGCTGCCGGCAGCCCTCGTTCGGCTCTCACCGGGGAGGAGTACCAGCCCTCTCTGCCCTTTCTGAGGTTCTTGTACCGTTCTCTCTCACTCGTCCCAGCTTTTCTCGATTAGGGCTGATAACTTTTCCTGCACCATTCCTCGCTCATGCTGAAACGCGCCCTCATCGGCCTCATGTCCGGTACTTCGCACGACGGCATTGATGCCGTGCTTGTTGATATTGCGCGTACAAAGGCTCGCTTCCACGTCCACCAATACGCTTTTCGCTCGTTTCCCTACTCGCGGGCCGTTCGGGACCGACTCTTACGCCTCAGCCAGGGGGCCAGCGCGGACGCGGGCGAGGTCTCACAAGTAAACGTTCTCCTAGGCGAACTTTTTGCCCGGACCGTTCTCAAACTGTGTCGTGCAGCGAATGTCACGCCTGAGCAGATTGACGCAATCGGCTCACATGGCCACACGGTCTATCATCGGCCACACCAGCGGCCCGGACCAGGCTCGACTCTTCAAATCGGAGAGCCTGCGGTTATTGCCAATCGAACCGGCATCACTACAGTGGCCGACTTTCGGCCTGCGGATATCGCGCTGGGTGGCGAGGGAGCACCGCTGGTTCCATATGTGCATGCGTTTCTTTTTCAACACCCGACCCGGTCGGTCGCCGTCCACAATATTGGCGGGATTGCAAATGTCACCGCCCTCCCGCCACGCTCAGCCACGAAAGATATGCTGGCTTTTGACACCGGCCCGGGTAATGTACTCATTGACGGAGTTGTCCAAACGGTCAGTAACGGCAAAAAATTATACGACCGCAATGGCCGCCTGGCACAAGCCGGAACAATTCATACGCGCCTACTGCACGAGCTGTTACGTCATCCCTATTTTACCCGACGG
>CAUZQN010000553.1:0-3088 GCA_963581605.1 uncultured Binatia bacterium (SeqCode) | reverse complement strand
CCCGGCTTCCAGCCTCGACCGAATTCTGTATTTCCATTCGGCCCAATCAGATCGACTGCTCTGCGACACGGTTCTTGACCTGTTCGGGCCGCTCAAGTCCAAGGGGATTACCGACGTTGATGCTGACGACATGGACCACATGCTCGCCCGGTGGATTCGAGAAGAAAAGACAACATCTGAGTGGGGAGACAACACCATTCGCCGTGTGAGCCAAGGGCTGCTGGCGACCCTGCGAGACTTCGGTGTGCTCGAAGGTGCCCACAATAAGCGAATCGCACCAGCATTGTTGCCCGTCAATGCCTTCGCCTACATCATGTTCTTCCTGAAACAGTACCAGCCATCCGGTGCGAAGTTGATCGATCTGCCAGAATGGAGGCTGTTCTTCCTTCCCACCGAGGGCGTTGAGCGGTTCTTGTTCGAGGCCCATCAGAGAAACCTGCTCGAATACCACGCAGCGGGAACCGTGACTCGACTGACATTCCCGGTAGACACCTTGGAGGAGTATGCGAATGTCCTCGCTGAAAGAACGGATTGAACTCCTCGAAGGCGATCTGAAGGCGGTGCCGCAACGGATTGGTGATCGCACTTGACGACGATCAGCGACTCAGGAGAGCCCTGGCAATGGTGCCTGCGATTGAGTTCTACCGCTATGAGGTGAATTTCAAACTGGTGAAGATGAGTTAAACCTGCGCATCCTTGAGCAGGCCTCTAAAAGAAATGCAATATCTTCAGAACCAAGGGCGAATGGGTATGGTTTTCCTGCTGCTGATTTGCCTGATGCTGCCGTAGTGCTAGGAAACGTGACTACCATCCGAGAGACGTTCACCGGCTTCCAGCATCTCACGGAGTCCTGTGCCGATGTGCTCCAACCGACACAGCGCAATCTCACGCGCTTTTTACCAGTGTACCCGGAAATGGCAGTTCGACTCTTCTTATCGAACGCAGCCGGCTGAAAGTCTCGCGCTTATCAGCCGGGTCCTATGTCAAAGTATGAGATTGCCGTACACCATGTGATCAACTACTACCTGGAGCGGACTTTTGGGTAGGCTAGGCAAAACCTACCGGGCGTGGACACCCGCCGCTGTGTCCCAAAACATATTTGGCCAAGTCTAAAGTCTTCCGATCCTGCAGGTATGCCCCAACAATTTGGAAGTGTCATTAGATGGGCGTCAGGCGAGGGGCTCACACCGAGCGCCCATCTCCTAGCCCATATTCTTCACCATGCCGCCGTCGATGTCATACGCCGCCCCCGTGATAAAGCTGGCGCGTTCGGAGCACAGAAAGGCGACTAGGGCGGCAATCTCTTCAGGCCGGCCAAACCGACCGAGCGGAATATTGGCGGCGGCAAAGTCGTTGATCATCCCGTCTGGGTCGTCGGGATTCAACGTCTTTGCCAGCCCATCCCACAATGGAGTCCGCGTCGGCCCTGGGCAGACGACGTTCACCAGGATGTTATCCTTGGCCAGTTCGTCGGCTAAGGTTTTGCTCAGACTGATGACCGCCGCTTTCGTGGTGTTATAGTCGATCAATCCAGCGTTGGGCTGTTTGCCGAAGATGGACGAAATATTGATAATCCGGCCCCATTTTTGTTGTTGCATCAGGGGAATGGCCAGCCGGGAGCAGCGAATCACGCTGAACAGATTAATATCAAGATTCTCTTGCCACTCCTCATCTGACAGCCCCAGCCCCTGACTCAGATGGTACCAGCCAGCATTATTGACCAGGATATCCAGCTTGCCGAACTGCTGGACGGTTGTGTCAAAAAGTGTCTGGATGCCTGCCGCTTGACTGACATCAGCCTGGACTGCTAGGGCCTGCGGACCTAACGCTTGGGCGGTGCGCGCTAATTGCTCCTCACCGCGGGCGCAAATCACGACGTGTGCCCCCTCTTTGACCAGGCACTGGGCCATGGCCTCGCCCAGACCGTAGCTCGCTCCAGTAATGACCGCTACGCGATCTTTTAAACCAAGATCCATATCTCCCTCCTTCCCACGTTATCGCCTATCAATTCGGGGGGGCGAGAGCAAACGATACTGAAGAAGTCATGAGGGACGTTGCGGCTTTAAGGGCTTTCACTGCAATGGCCAGACAACATCCCCCTTCTATGACCGCTTCCGAGCCCCTACACCCAGGCGTGGATGTGATGCCCCCAGTGCGGATAGTGCAGCCCATTCGTACGCCCGGCAAAGTAGCGGCGCTGTGCTTCCTCAGGTGTGAAATCTCGGACCTGGCTGAACCCTAGGGCTTGCACTTGGGCGATCAAGTTCTGCGGCTCGAAAAAGCTCAACTGCGGTTCTGCAACAGATTCTGCCGCGGCTCTGATTCCAGCCCGTATCTGGCGTTCCTCGTCGGCTAATAGTGTTTCCGGAACGATATACCCGAGTGCTCCAAGATAAAGACGAAGTTGAGCGTATTTTTCTCCTCATCAAACAGCACCACGAATATTAATGCCAGCAACCATACAGTTGGGCGACATCGTTATGGACGTGCGGCAGAAGGACATCAAGAACGTCCATCTGAGCGTGTATCCGCCAACCGGACAGGTGCGGATTTCGGCCCCACTACACATGAGCCTGGATACCATCCGCGCGTTTGCCCTGTCCAAGCTCGGATGGATCAAACAGGCGCAGCAAAAGCTGAGGGCGCAAGAGCGGGAAACCCGGCGCGAATATCTGGAGCGGGAGAGCCTGTACTGCTGGGGCACACGCTATCTCTTGCGGATCGAAGAACGAGAGCGTGCGCCGTCAGTACGGCTGACCTCGCGTGCACTGGTGCTGCACGTCCGGCCCGCCGCGAGCCCTGCCGTGAGAGGAGCGGTGATAGACGCGTGGTATCGCCAGGAGCTGAAACGAGTGGCTGCACCACTGATTAAAAAGTGGGAACGTCGCATGGGCATAGAGACGGTGCAGTGCACCGTGCGCAAGATGAAGACACGATGGGGGAGCTGCACGCCTACTAGGCGATCCATTCGCCTCAACCTGGAACTGGCGAAAAAGCCGCCTGCCTGCCTCGAGTATATTATTGTCCACGAATTAGCGCACCTGATTGAGCCGAGTCACAATCGTCGGTTCACCGCTGTCCTGGATCG
>CAUZQN010000552.1:0-3096 GCA_963581605.1 uncultured Binatia bacterium (SeqCode) | reverse complement strand
TCCCCGCGTAGATCTCACACGCCAATTTGCCTAATGAGCGGGACGAGACACCTATAAGCGGATGGTCATAACCAAGAAATCCGTACACTCCGGCAACATCATGGAAGACGCGCACATCGTTCGCCACGACAACGGCCATGTCAGTTCGGTCAGGAAAAACCGCCTGCAGATACTGACAATGCCCTTGTACGGTCATAGCCACGGTTGTCGGGTTCATACGATTCGGTCCATAGCCGACTCGTCCGCGTCGCCCACCTGTACCAAACGGCAGGATCTGCCAGAAGGCATCAAACACCAGAGGCAGATACTGTTCATCGAGATGCTGTTCCAGGACTTCCGGATAGGCATATGGGACCTTCCCGGCCAGCCAGCTCTGGAGCTGCTCGGCCGCTCGTTGTCCAAGGGCGCCGTACTCGTGTCTTAAACGTTCACATAGCAGCGGCAAGTTCGACATATCCAATCCTATACAGAATACCTTTGTAGAAAGGCTGGTCTGGTCCTTTCTTCTTGATCGGGAGAATCTTTTTTTCTGCAAAGATTACAGGCTCCACAGTTAGGTCGGCAGCTATCCGGGCAGTTTAGTCTGCTGAGTCATCTCTGCGGCCAGTGTAATAGCCGCCTGCATACTCCGGGGACTCGCTTTATTTTGACCGGCAATATCAAAGGCGGTGCCATGATCGGGTGAGGTTCGTACGATAGGCAAACCCAGGGTTACATTTACCCCATCCTCCCAGGCCAGCAATTTGAGAGGAATAAGCCCCTGGTCATGATACTGACAGATCACTCCGTCAAATTCGCCGTTCACCGCACGCACGAAAACGCTATCTGCAGGAAACGGCCCTGCCACTCTAAGGCCCTGAGTCCGCGCCCGCTCCACCGCGGGTTGAATCACCCGCTGCTCTTCATCTCCAAACGCACCCGCTTCTCCCGCATGCGGGTTGAGCCCGGCAACGGCCAGCCGAGGGTTTGGGAGTCCGTGGAAACGGGATAAATGGGCAGCCGCCAAAACTATGGTCCTCTCTATACGCTCGCAAGAGAGCGTCTGCGGTACCTGAGCCAAGGGTATATGCGTGGTCACAAGAATCACCCGAAGCTGCTTCCCAACCAGCATCATCCGCACGTCACGGGTCTCGGTCAACGCGGCCAGGAGTTCCGTATGTCCAGGGTAGTGATGGCCAGCCGCATGCCACATGGCTTTGCTGATCGGCGCCGTCACAAGCCCATCAAACGTGTTGTCCAGGGCGAGCCGGATGCCGGTTTCTACATATCGGTACGACGCTGCCCCAGCGGAGGGGCTCGGCCGGCCTGGAATACGCGCCTGTGCTGTAAGCTGAGAGAGCATAAGTACAGGCAAGTCTTGCGGTGACGTCGGGTAGGGTTCTCCCACCTGCCACGCGCACGGAACCAGTGCAGAGCCGAGTCGGGTCGCCGTCTCCTGTAGGACGGCGAGATCACCCAGGACAACAGCCCGACAGTGGGCAGGCATGACCTGTAGGGCTTTCAGCACCACCTCCGGGCCTATCCCCGCAGGATCGCCCATGGTCACGCCAAGCACGGTTGTCATAATGTTGAAGGAAAGATAACGATGCCGTTCAAACGGGAGTAACTAGAACGGCCAAATCCAGTCCAGCAGCCTCTTTCTCTTGGGCGTCTCAAGGCGTTCCGGCAACACGTCTTCGACTTCGCTGTCCAAAACCGAACTGGTCTCAGTAATCCCAAAGCCGAAATCGTCATCCGGGACATCAAGAAAGTTTTCCACATGGTGGCGAAAGCGCAGGTCTTCCTTAAACCAGCGGGCGTATCGAGCACGCAACGCGTCATTATAGAGCTTATTTTTAATCTCGTCCGAGACCGCCTCCAGCGGCTGGAGCCCTGCATTGCGCTTATCCTCGATTTTGAGCAGATGCATCCCGGCATTGGTCCGAAAAGGTTGGCTGATATCCCCGTTCTCTAAAGAGAAGGCAACCAGCTCGATGCCTTCCGACATTTGACCACGTTCAAAATAGCCGAGGTCCCCACCGCTGCCCGCGCCCGGTCCAAGCGAGTACTCGTCCGCCAACGTACCAAAATCTTCCCCTACTAAGGCTCTCTGGCGAACATAATGCACAATCTCGGACGCTTCCTGCACTTCTGCTTCTCCCGCACCAGGAGACAGGGGCCGGAAAACATGTCGTACCCGAATTTGCGCAGGTTGGGTGTATTCGTCAATATGTTCATCGTAATAGCGCTGAATATCCTCCGGGGTAACATTCACTCGTGACCCGATTTCTCTGCTCATCAAGAGCGCCTGTTCAACCTCGACCGCGACGCGTTCGCGGTAGGCCTCCATGGTCATGCCTTGGTCGACTATCGCAGCTTCAAATTCTTCGTCACTCAGATTATTCTGGGCCTGGATACGTGCGATATAGCCGTCGATATCGGCCTTCTTGGCTTTGAGGCTCTGCGCTTCAACTTCTTTCCTGATCAACTTCTGCATAATGAGGGCGTCCAGGATCTCCTTATTAGACATCCCCGCCGCCCCACCGTCCGGCGCAAGCGGACTTGCCCCCGCCCCCGCCCCCGCCTCTGACTGGAAGCCCTGCATTTCGTACAAGGTAATGGGCGCTCCATCGACTGTGGCCACAATACGGTTGATCACCTCGGCATGGCTGGGTGTTGATCCAATACACACACACAGGGCAAAAGCACACAAGAATATGCCGTTTCTTTTCATCATACTTCTCCGGGCTAACACGATTCGCTCAGGTCCTGCAAGAGAGTTTTCACCGCTTCCATGACTTCTTCTTCCGGCTGCAGAGAAAAGGTCAAACGAAAGTCCGGGCTGATCTGCGCCCCGCGGCTATTTTTCTGCCCTCGGCTGTTTTTCTGAATAAACGCCACCAGCCGCTCACCTTTGATAGGTGAGTCGGGATGAAAATGGAGGGTGACTTTATCGGCTTTTCGATACACTGCTGTTACCAGGTATTGACGTAGCACACGGCGCAGATCCATAACCTCGATAAAACGGAGAACCAGCTCCGGCAACGTCCCAAAGCGGTCTTCCATCTCATACGCGAGATCTTCCAGATCGCTCTGCTCCTTAATGTTTGCTAATTT
>CAUZQN010000551.1:0-3102 GCA_963581605.1 uncultured Binatia bacterium (SeqCode) | reverse complement strand
GCAGGGCAGCGACAATCTGACGAATCAGACCGACCATTCCTGCCAAGGTAGGATGTGGATGGCGTAAGACGATCAGGCCTGCATATTTTTCAGGGGAATAGTCAAGAATCTGAGCAAAGTCCAAATGCGCGGTGATCAAGCACAGCTGCTCACTCAAACAGGCTGCTGCGATAACGTCATCTGTCGCTCCGCGAAGCCCTTCCTCAGCGACTGTAGAAACAGTATAGCCAGCCTGAATAAGTGGCTCGCGCCATCGCGGGTCACCATTTTCGTCGAGCTTGAAGCTCGCTATCAACTCGAAACCTCGATAGGTAGCACCCGCTCGCGTGTTACCTCAGCAGCATATGCGAGGCAGGCCTGAACATCCTCCCGAGTCAGACTCGGATAGGCGACGAGAATGTCATCTTTGCTATCGCCGTTGGCTAAGTACTGGACAATCAGCCAGACCATAATGCGAGTTCCCTTCACACACGGCTGCCCGTGACAGATCTTTGGATTAATGCTGATCCGCTCTAGGAGGTTTGCCATGGGTCTCCTCTTTTGGAAAACAACGATAGTCTTTGTAGCGTAACACGGCTCAATCAAGCCACAAATCTGCAAGCTGTGGCAAGGACCGTTGAGCAAGCTGTTTTCCCTTTACTCCTATACTTCTTTCCTTCTATACTCCAGCCAACACAACAGAAGGAGAAAACCATGGGACAAACATTTGAGAAACAGAGTGTGACCGACGAACTCGCGCAAAAGATGGTGGCGGCTGCCATCGCCAAAGCAAAGGAACTGGGGGTGCCCCAAGTTGCCGCCGTGCTCGACGAGAGTGGACTGCTCAAGGCGTTTTGGCGTATGGATGGCACGCCGTTAGTCAGCATCGAGGTGTCCCAGAACAAAGCCTATACCGCACTTTTTGGTATGCCGTCGCACGAGTTTTTTGACTTTATCAAGGATGATCCAGCGCTCCTGGCTGGGGTACCGCATATCCCGCGCATTGTGACCTTTGGCGGCGGTTTGCCTATTCGCATTGGGGATGCGGTGGTCGGAGCAATCGGTGTGAGTGGCGGGACTGTAGAACAAGACATTGCCTGTGCCCAGGCCGGACTGGACGCGATTGCCTCATAAAAATATTTCGAAACCCTTGTAATCGAGCGGCGTTCCGTTACAGGATGGGACTGCTCGGCAACGTGTTTCAACCAGGGTATAAACGGCGTCGCTATGGGGAAGGATGATATGCACCATTAACTGGCTCCTAGGAGTCAAAGGAGGGGTAAGATGGCAGAGTACGATCTACTCATCAAGAATGGCACGATCATCGATGGATTGCGGATTCCCCGCTATCGGGGGGATATTGCGATCCGTACCGGCAAGATCGTGGCCATAGGAAATATCCAAGGCAGTGCCGCACGGGTCATTGATGCGACCGGGCTGATCGTCGCGCCTGGGTTTATAGACATCCATACTCATTATGATGCGGCTCTCAGCGGCGGCACTGCATGGGACCCGTATGCCACCCTCTCCGGTTGGCACGGGGTGACTACCGTAGCCATAGGTAACTGTGGATTTGGTTTTGCACCTGTTCGCCCGGAAGATCGCGACCGGGCTATGCGGCGTATGGAACGCACCGAGTCCATTCCGCTGTCATGCATGCAAGCCGGTATGCGTTGGGACTGGGTGACCTTTCCTGAATATTTAGACAGTCTGGAGCGTGGCGGGCTCGGCATTAATGCCGCTTCTCTCGTGCCGTACTCTCCGCTGCGTGCCTGGGTACTAGGTAACGATGAGGCTCGGGACCCGGATTACAAGACGACGCCGGAACAGGTCGCAGAGCTGAAGCATCTGTTGCGAGAGGGCCTGCAGGCCGGTGGTTTTGGCTTTTCGGCCAGCTTTAGTATGGCCAATCGTGACTACGATGGCGGCTATTTGCCGACCCATGTGGCACCGCGTGAAGAGTTTCTGGAAATGGCGTCCGTCATGCGCGAGTTCAACCGAGGCTCTATCGAGTGGACGATGGGGCATGCCTTGCAAGGGTTGGGGATGGACTTCTTGTTAGAGTTGGCCAAGACGAGCGGCCGGCCGGTGAACTGGAATGCCATTATTTATGATCCTTCTTCACCCAACACCTGGCGCGAGCAATTAGCCTGGACGGAGAGGGCGAATAAAGAAGCGCCGGTGCTGCCGGTGAATATCTGCATGCCGATTGAGTTTGAGTTCACATTGGAAACCATGGGGCTTTTCGACCAGTTGCCGGCGTGGAACGAAGCTACGGTAGGCACCCTGGAAGAGCGCCGAATGAAGCTAGCCGACCCAGGCCGGCGGGCGGCGCTCAAGGCCGATATGGAAAAGGCCCCAACCATTATGCCGGGTGAGAGTCCCGACGGTGAACAGGGTCAGCTGCGCATGTTCCGCTGGGATGAGACGTTTGTGGATGATGTCCATCTGGAAAAGAATGCACATCTCAAAGGCCGGACGGTTGCAGAAATAGCACAGGAACAGGGCAAACACCCCATTGATGCGTTGCTCGATCTTTCAGTGGAAGAGGACCTCAAGACCGAGTTCGCTATGCAGGGTTTCATCAACAACGATGAAGAAGCCCTGAGCACCATCATCAAGCACCCGCTGTGCCTGGTTGGTGCCTCAGATGGTGGCGCGCATACCAAGTTCCTGACCTTGGGTCGCTATCCGACCCACTTCCTGACGCACTGGGTGCGTGACAAGCAGATCATGACCCTGGAAGAGGCGCACTGGCGACTGTCGACGATGGTCGGCTGGGCAATCGGCATCCGTGACCGAGGCTGGCTACGCGAGGGTATGCCGGCGGACATTGTGGTGTATGACTTGGAAAAGCTGGCCGTGCGACCCATGGAGACGCTCCATGACTTGCCCGACGGCGACTGGCGGCGGGTGCAAAAGGCAGACGGCTATGAGTATCTGCTTATCAATGGTCAGATTACTTTCGAAAACGGGGTGTGCAGCGGGGCCCTGCCGGGCAAGATGCTGCGTAGTTACGATATGGCGGCTGGATAACGCAGCAGTGGTTCGCGGTTAGCAATCAGCTTCAGCTGGAACAAGGCGCCGGGTTTCGACCCGGCGTTTTGCTGTGAAGTTGGTATT
>CAUZQN010000550.1:0-3103 GCA_963581605.1 uncultured Binatia bacterium (SeqCode) | reverse complement strand
GTCCCGCGCTTTCGGGCTGACGTATGGGTGAAAGATGGAAAAATCGCCCAAATCGGCGGACGCGCGCCGGGGAGCGCCAAGAAAGTTATTGATGCTGATGGGCTTATTGTCGCGCCCGGCTTTGTTGATCTGCATACGCATTACGACGCTCAGATCCGCTGGGACCCCTGGTGCACCATATCCGGCTGGCACGGCGTAACCTCGGTTGTGCTGGGTAACTGTGGTTTCGGTTTTGCGCCGGTGAAGCCTGAATTCCAAGAGCGGTCTATGCTGACCATG
Source organism: uncultured Binatia bacterium (SeqCode) (assembly GCA_963581605.1). Classification (GTDB taxonomy): domain Bacteria; phylum Desulfobacterota; class Binatia; order Bin18; family Bin18; genus Bin18. The sequence continues at coordinate 2,824 of CAUZQN010000550.1, read as the reverse complement.
ACCCGTACCGAAGCCATCCCGTATGACTCCATGAAGGAGGGCATGAGCTGGGATTGGGAAACTATCCCTGAATATCTCGACTCTTTAGACCGTTCTCCTAAGGGCGTGAACTGTATTCAATACATGCCGACTGCCTCGCTGATGACCTATGTGATGGGGCTGGAGGCGGCCAAGAGCCGTGCGGCCACAGATGCTGAAAAGAAAGAGATGAAACGGCTGCTGCACGAAGGGATGGACGCTGGTCTGTGCGGCTTTTCCATCCAACGGCTTGGGCCTGACTCAACGCAGGCTGATTACGATGGTTCACCTATGGTGACCGACATTATGTCCGATGAGGACATCCTCAATCTGGCCGAAGTGCTGCGCGAACGTGACGAAGGTTTTATTCAAATTACGCAGGCCAGGGGAGATATCAAAGTCGACCTCGCATTTTTGGAAAAACTCGCTGAGACTGCTCGGCGACCGGTACTGCACAACGTTATCGTGGCGGCGCGCAAGGACCCAAAAGTCCATCGCCGGAGCCTGGATTGGCTGGAGCGCTGTCGGGCCAAGAATCTGCCGATCTATGGTCAGACCGGAACCCACCGGACCGGTTTTGCTTTTACCCTTGAACACTGGAACCTGTACGACGCCAGTCCGGCCTGGCGCGAACTGACGACTGGAACTAAAACCGAGAAGCTGTCCAAAATGAAAAATCCTGCCCTGCGCGAGGCGATCAAGCGTGAAACCGAAGCAGCGGATCGGAAGCTGCAGGTCATTCAGGCCGGCGTCGGCGGTCCGATTCCCGGTTTAATTGTGCAGACAGCGAACGACCAGCCCGAGCTGGAAAAATATATAGGGCTATCCGTGGGCCAGATCGCAGAAGCGGAAAGCCAAGATCCGATTGATGTCATGCTTGATCTGTCTCTCGCGGGCGATCTCAATGTCGAGTTTCTGGGACCGGACCGTGGTTTTAATGCTCAACACACGGCAGAGATGATTAATGACTCGGATTTTACCTTTCCCGGCGCGTCGGACGGAGGCGCGCACACCAAGTTCTTCACCGGCGGTGCCTTTACGACCGATTTCCTGCGCTGGTTGGTGCGAGATGAAAAGCTCATTAGCCTGGAAGAGGCGCACTATCGGTTATCCGCCCTGCCTGCCCATGCGGCCGGCTTCCGCGATCGTGGCGTTCTGCGCGAGGGGGCAGCCGCTGATGTGGTTGTGTATGATCTGGATGGGCTGGATATCGAGCCTAACTGGATAGGCGAGATTACGCATGACTTCCCTGGCGGCGAATGGCGTCGGATTCAGCGCGCCAAAGGCTATCATGCGATTCTCGTCAATGGCGTCCAGACTTTCGCAGATGGGGAGTGCACCGGAGAGACGCCGGGGCAGCTCCTGCGCAACGGACGAGGCTAGACGAGCGCTTCCGACCAATAGGTCGGAAGCGGAAAAGGTTGGAGCAGGTGAGGGTGGAGCCCCCTCGCCTTTTTTGTTCGACTGGTTTGGTTTGTTGGTGGGAAGAGAAACAGACCCTATCTCATTGATTTGTGCACTGGTATAATCCACCGACTTCTGTAAGGAGGATGCTGATGAGCCAGCTTCCTGCGCTAAGCCGGCAATGTACTGAGCGGTTGCAACACCGAAATCCTACTGTCCTCTGCCCAGCGTGTTTCTGGATCGGCATGCCACGGCTAGGCCTGCGTGGCAGCTTCGTCATCGAAAGTGTGTTATGGGGGCTAGGGCTAGCGACTCTCGGGATCATGGCGGTAGTCGGAGGGTTGTACGCTGGGCTGGCCTGTATGCCGGGCCTCTTCTACTCGGTGTGGCGTCGGAGCCGCCGATCAGGTGTATGTCCTCAATGCGGAGCGAATCAGCTTGTGTCCGAGGAGAATGCCTACCCTCCGGCCTGTTCCCATTTTCTTTTCAGCGCTGAACGAGCAGGTCACCCGGACCGGACGCAGTCCCGTGGGACGCAATCCTAGTCGACTGTTGCCCAGGAAACGGCTGTGCATTCTTCTGTGTCTGCGATTGGCGTATCGTCCCAAGCTGGCTGGACACAAACACAGCCTCGCAGCGAATTGGTCAGCGAATCACACGGCGAACCGTACCGCGAATCGTACAACGAACAAAGACAGGAGGAGTGTACATGAGCCCAGGCGAGGTAATCTGTGAGTATAAGGGGAAATACACCTCGCTGAAAGTTCACCCCTTTGAAGATGCGAGCCAGCAAGTCTCTCTTGAAGGGACACTCCTGGCTGAATATAGCGGGCGCTTGGCTGGGAAAGAAATCGGGACGATGTATTGGCAGCAAGCTGCGGACGGAACGGCCAGCATTGAGTATTATGGCGTGCTGACTACGGCTGATGATGAGATCGTCTTCGTCCGTGGGCGTGGGATGGGCGCTGTCACCAACCAAGGACAGACGCGTGTCCGCACAACGGTGACGTTTAAAACCGCGGCACAGCAGCTCGCCTGGCTCAATATCACCATTGCTTCATTCGAAGGCAGCGGCGACTTTTCAGAAGTGACCGGCACGTGCTACGCATAGCGTGTTAGCACGCTGAGACCTGTGCTCAGTGGACGCGCTTCACTAAGCGGACGTGCTTCATTGTCCGATGCACAGCGTACACGTGGCCACGCGTGGACCTTGCATGGTATGGGCGTATTCCCACGCACTGGCTAAGTTTGGATAGCACTCCTGGTTCCAGGAGGTCATGATGACCCGTTCGTGAAGACGCGTCTCGTAGACCACGCACGAGGTCGTATGCACGGTCGCAATGCTTTTGAGACGGTTGATATACACGATATAAGACAGAGGATCGGCGGCTACGGTTTCTTG
>CAUZQN010000549.1:0-3107 GCA_963581605.1 uncultured Binatia bacterium (SeqCode) | reverse complement strand
CAAGCAGGGCAAACGGAAACTCATGCCAGGTCCCGATTTTCATAGTAAAGCCACACGAGCCGTCAAACAAAAGCGCGCGCATCTGATCTAAATCTGGCATATCATCTTCGCTGGGAGGAGCCAGCACGACGACAAACGATTTTCCTTCAAGCGGAATAAACGTTTGGGTGTGCTTGAAATGGCGCTCCATGTATTGCACCTGCATATCGCGACGATCAACGCTGGCTACGGTCAGCTGGGTCTCTTCATCAGACTGAAACTCGACCGGGGCATACACGCGCACCTTGCCTTCGTAGAAGCCAAGCGGAAGCGGCTTGACTTGGTCGTGGACGCCGAGGAGTTGTCCGAATGGGGCAACTGACTCCGGGGTTGCGGGTTCAACCGGAATTTCACGAATCGTTGGGGATGTCATACACGGCCCTCCTTCATTGACGGGATTGGATGGGATTGTGCCAAGTCTGCGGCTGCTCGACAACCTGTCGGTTCTAGAGGGTGTTTGGAAACTCGCGGGACACGTCGTTGCGAGCGTAGCGAAGCAATCTGAGCGGGACAAGAGATTGCTTCGTCGCCTCTAGCTCCTCGCAATGACACGTTTTCTTCCTTTTTTTGGTGGGATTCGTGGGGATCCCTCAGTCTGACTCGATTTACTATTTAAAAACAGGTTATCCAAGCGTTATATGCCTTGGGCTTTATACAGTACCACTATATGGTACTATTCATAAATGAAGCGCAAGCATCAGAAAACGCTAGAGCAAATCTACAAACGACCAACTAGCGGCAATATCCCCTGGTCGGATATCGAATCTCTGTTCAAAGCGCTAGGTGCGAATGTCTCAGAACGCGCTGGCTCACGGGTTGCGGTAGTGCTTTTCGGTGAAGTCCGCGTATTTCATAGACCGCATCCATCCCCCAATACAGATAAAGGCGCAATTGCCAGTATTCGCAAATTCTTAGAGCTATATGAGGTGAAACCATGAATATGATGGAAATCGATGGTTACAAAGCGAAGATTGAATATGATCCAGAGCTCGATCAGTTTCGGGGAGAGATTCTTGGGCTAAATGGAAGTGCAGATTTCTATGGTAAAAGTCCGAGTCGCCTTCGAAAGGAGTTCAAGAATTCCCTCAAAGTCTTCCTGGAGGTGTGTGAAGAGAAGGGTATATCCCCAACTAAGAAATTTTCAGGAAAATTCAATCTTAGAATTCCGCCGAGTTTGCATAGCGAAATATCAGCTCAGGCAACGGCCGCGAATAAAAGCATTAATCAATGGGTGTTTGAAATTCTACAGCGCTCAATAAATGATTAACCAATTGGATTTCCATTCCTTTGAGTCGGGAATATACGCAGTAACAATGGCCACGTTTCTCGATCTGGGAACGTGTTCTACTACAATGTGGCCCTCCTTCACTGATGAGATTGTGTATCGGATAGTGCCAAGTCTGCGGTTTCCCGGCAACCTACTCAGTCCTAGTGCGGTACTCGCAGAACCGTTATGTTTGGCGCAGCCGAAAACAAAAGGAGCACAGACTGTGTATGGCCGATACCGATCTGTTTGACATTATGTACAGCTGCCGGAGTATGCGTCGGCTCAAACCCGACCCGGTTCCGTTAGCGCTTATTTACAAAGTCATTGAGGCCGGGACACAGGGGCCGAGTGGGGGCGGAGTGCAGGCGTGGCGTTTTGTCGTCGTGACCGAAGCAAGGCAAAAAGGCCAGATTGCCGAGCTCTATCAGCGTGGCTGGCGAGCTGCTGAAGCGACCTATGCCAAAGCAGGGCTCACTCCGAAAAATAGTAAGAACGTCGGCGCTGCTGCCTATCTTGCCGAACACCTGGCTGCGGCGCCGGTGCTGCTTATTCCCTGCTTACGATCGCGCAAGAGTCACCAAGAACGCCTGGGAGGGCCAGATCGAGACACGTTTCTGCGGATTTTGGGCGGCAGCATCTATCCCGCCGTCCAGAATATTTTACTGGCCTGCCGGGCACTCGGATTAGGTGCCTCGCTCACGACTATTACAGCTCTGGCTGAGGCTGAGATGCGGAAAATTCTTGACCTGCCCGACTTCATCACGACCCAGGCGCTCATTCCGATAGGCTATCCAAAAGGGAAGTTTGGTCCAGTAACCCGCAGGCCGGTCGAAGAAGTGACCTGGTTGAATCGCTATGGAGAGGTATTTCCAAAGCCTGAGGGTGGAGATGTCGGGGATTTGGAATAGACTTATGTAGGGGCCGCCCCACGTGGCTGCCCATCTTCCCCCCGGGCGACCACATAGGGTCGCCCCTACTTCTTCAACTGCGGAAACAAGTCACGCTTGGGGAGATGGGCTTTTTTCCACACCATTACGTTACGCTTATACTCACACACTAGAGTGCCGTCTTGCTTGATGCCGCGTGTTTCAACCTTGATGATGCCCCACTGCGGCTTTGATTTGGACTCGCGTTTCTCTAAGACCTCGGACTCGGAGTAGAGCGTGTCGCCGGCATAGACCGGATTGGGTAAGGTAATATTATCCCACCCTAAGTTAAAGCCATTCTCGCTCACATCAGCTACCCCGAGTCCGGCAACAATGGCCAATGTTAAGCCGCTGTTAATCAGACACTGCCCAAACTCAGTTTGTTTTCCGTATTCGGTGTTGAAGTGAAGCTGGTTCGTATTGCAGGTCAGTAGCGTGAACCAAGTATTATCGGTCTCTGTGATCGTCCGCCCCAAACGGCAGCGATAGATATCGCCGATCTCAAAATCTTCGTAGCAGCGCCCTTCCCAGCCTGGTTTGACCGCCATGCTCACCTCCTTTGTGTCCGGTTTTTCGCCGGATTTGTACCACACCCGGAATTCTCAAACAGCCTCTCCGCTTACCAGTAATACTGCTTTTTCTTCTGCTTTGGCTCGGGGCTGGGCTCTTCTTCTTCTTCTTTTTCGAGGTGGGCCGTCAGTATGGCGAGCCTGCCAGCCGAACGGTAGAAGAAGCCGCCGAGCATGATGGATTGCCGCAGGTTCTTCTCCCTCAGTAGAGGGATCAGTAGCTGGCCGTTGATGACACGCACATAGGGTTTGACCTCGCGTATTTCCCGGAGAAGAGAGAATTCGCTTTGTGCTTTTGATGGGCTG
>CAUZQN010000548.1:0-3108 GCA_963581605.1 uncultured Binatia bacterium (SeqCode) | reverse complement strand
ATGAGCATCCGTTCGTCGCAGAGTAATGATGTCGTCTGGAACAATGTGTTTGTGTCTGAAGATGCTGCTATTCCGCGTCCAGTTCAAACCTGGGATGCCGTAGCCAATATCACTGCCTCCATCTGGGTCGCTTCCGGCCCGGCGTGTTATATTGGTCTTGCCCAAGCTGCGCGTGATTTCGCTATGGACTGGGTATCAGGCCGCACGCAAGAGCCATTTGATCAGCCCATGACCCACTATCCCGGGAATCAGTTGCTCGCTGCAGAAATGGAAATCGGCCTACGCTCCGCGCGGGCTATGCTGCATCAGGCCATGGCTTCACATGATGATATCAACGTGCGGGCTCAAGAAGATCTCGTCAATCTGATATCCTGTTTTCAGTTTGTGATGGATACTTGCTTCCAAGTCGTTGATAAAGCCATGCGCATGGTCGGTGGGGCAGGCCTATTCAAGAAAAATCCTATGGAACAGATGTATCGCGACGCACGAGCCGCCATCATCCATCAACCGTTTGCCGGCACGGAAGGCAAGGCGCTACTCGGCCGGCGGGCGTTTGGTCTGCCTGTGTATACGACCCCACGCTTTGTATAAGAAAGGAAAGAAGGTACATGACTGAACCCAACCAGAATCTACGGGACTCTCAAGATCGGCAAGACCTGCGGGTCGTCATCATCGGCGCAGGCATGGCCGGTGTCTTGTCCGCCATCAAGCTGCGTGAAGCGGGCTATGACAACTTCGTCATCTATGAAAAAGCTGACTCCATAGGCGGCACGTGGCGAGCGAACACGTATCCGGGCCTTGCCTGCGACGTCCCCTCACACTCCTATACCTATTCGTTTGAACCCAACCCGGACTGGAGCAGCGTCTTTGCCGAAGGTCCTGAGATTCGGAATTACTTCGAGAACGTTGCCAAGAAATACGAGGTCATAGATCGGGTCCGCTTTGGGGAAGAAATTACTGCGTGCGAATTTATCGATGGTCGCTGGCAGATCGGGACTAGCCGTGGGCGTAAAGATCAGGCCGACGTTGTGATTGCTGCCACCGGTGTGCTGCACCATCCGAACAAGCCGCACCTGCCCGGCCTGGACACATTCGAAGGTGCTTCTTTCCATAGTTCAGAATGGGATCACAGTGTTCCGCTGGATGGGAAACGCGTTGGCGTGATCGGGACTGGCTCGACCGCAATCCAAATTACAACCGCCCTGGTTGATCGTGTTGCGCGCTATAAACTCTTCCAGCGGACGGCTCAGTGGGTGTTTAAGATGGAGAACGATGTCTACGCTGCTGCTGAGCGTGCGGCATTTGCCAATGACCCCGAGAGAATTTATGCGCTGCGGGAAGAACAGAATGGATTTTTTGAGCTCTTCAGCGCGGCAGTCATTGATGCTGACTCCCCACAGATGAAGGAGATTGAAGCCATCTGCCTCGCCAACCTCGAGGAGACGGTGAAAGACCCGCAACTCCGCGAGAAGCTGCGGCCCAACTATCGGGCAGCGTGTAAGCGTCTGATTCTCTCGCCCAATTTCTACGAGTCTATCCAGCATCCGAATGCAGAGGTCGTCGTGTCTGGCATCGAAACTATTGAACCGAAAGGCATCCGGACACAGGACGGCGAACTGCACGAATTAGATGTCTTAGTGCGGGCGACCGGCTTTCGCGCCGATCGTTTCATTCGACCAACCACAGTGCGCGGACGGGGTGGTGTCGATCTCGACGACGTGTGGGCCGAGCATCCGGTCGCCTATCTGTCGATTTCAGTTCCTGAATTCCCCAACTTCTTTATGTTAAATGGCCCGAACGGTCCGGTCGGTAATTTTTCTTTGATCGGTATTGCTGAACGCCAGCTTGGCTATGTGATGCAGCTCATGGATAAAATACGAAAAGGCGAGTGCCGAGAAATCAGTGCCAGTCAGTCAGCCACTGCTGAATTCGAACAGTCACGCGTACAAGCGGCAAAGAAGTCTATCTGGGCGACGGGCTGTAATAGTTGGTATCTGGACAAAAATGGGGTGCCGGCAAGCTGGCCGTGGACCCAAGCTCACTTCAACGAAGAGATGGCGGCGCCAAAGCTGGCAGCCTACGAGGCGGTGGGTTAAAGAGAAGAGCTCATAAGGGCGGGCTAGGAAGAGGCATGCATGGAGCCTGTTGATCTGTCTTATGGCCGGACGTTCTCCCAAGGGTTTCCACATGAGTCCTTCCGTCAGATGCGTCGAGAGGAGCCAGTCTGGTGGCACGCGCCCACCGAGCATACGCCGGGCGGTGAGGGATTCTGGGTTGTAAGCCGTTACAATGATGTCGTTACGGTGTTCAAGGATGCAGAGACGTTCTTGTCTGAGCTGGGTGGGACACAGATTTTCGATGGCAAGGGACACGTGTATCAGCTGAACTAGACTGATGACCCAAAACACCGGCGACTCGGCGAATTGGTCAACATGGGTTTCCTGCCCCGCATGATCGGGCGGCTGGAGGACCAGCTCCGGGAACGGACCCGACACATCCTTGATACCATCTCGCCCGGAGAAACGTTCGATTTCGTTCCAACAGTGGTACGTGAACTACCGCTCCAGGCCATTTGCATCATCCTCGGGATTCCGCAGGAAGATCGAGAAGAATTGGGGAATATCGTTGACCTTGCCATTGGTGCAGGAACGGGCGAAGCCTTAGCGATTGAGCATCTCAAACGCTAAGGCGCGTATGCAGATACAATCGTAGAACAAAAGCGACACAATCCCACCGATGACATTTTATCCATTATTGTCCACGCTCAATTAGAAGATGGCTCGCCGCAGCTCGACAACCGTGAATTGCGAGCTTTCTTTGCTTTGCTCTTCTCTGCTGGAGCCGAGACTACGCGCAGCTCCATTGCCGGCGGCCTCGTCGCGCTCATGGAGAATCCGCACGGACTTGAACGGCTACGGAGCAATCCGACTCTCATGAAAGGCGCAGTCGAAGAGATCGTGCGCTGGACTTCTCCTTCTGTAAACAAACGCCGTACAACCACGCGCGACGTAGAGCTGGGTGGACAATGTATTCGCCAGGGGCAAAAGGTCACCATCTGGGAGATGTCGGCCAACCGAGATGAAGATGAGTTTGCCGATCCGTTCCGCT
>CAUZQN010000547.1:0-3114 GCA_963581605.1 uncultured Binatia bacterium (SeqCode) | reverse complement strand
TGGTGACACCGCCAGCGCCGCCAATTTCTGCCGCATGCGCCGCGCGAGAATCAAACATGGGAGGAGGGCCCATATAGCCACCCATATTGCCCATGCTTAAGGCCTGTATCGTGCCTGGTTTGACAAGCTCTTGAAACAGCCGACGTGCGGGATCGGGCTTGGCCGGAATCATGGGCGCAATCCGAGACTCCTTGTCTTCTGGTAAACCTATCCAGAAGTCTAATCCGAGTGGCTGCGCGATCTCGTCTTTGAAAAAAGTTCCGAGCGATTTTCCGGATACACGCCGAACCACCTCGCCGACCAGCCATCCAAAGGTCAGGGCATGATAGCCATTACGAGTGCCGGGCTCCCAAAACGGCTCTTCTTTGGCCAGGGCATTTACCACTAGATCCCAGTCTGCATAGGCGCCCTGAGGCAACGTCTCGCGTACAGCGGGTAGACCGGCCTGATGATTCAGCAACATTTTGACTGGGATATTTTCTTTGCCGGACTGGGCAAACTCGGGCCAGTATTTAGCCACAGGCGCATCAAGATCGAGTTGACCACGTGATGCTAAGATATGGGCGCAGATGGCCGTCGCACCCTTTGTTGATGAAAAGACGATGCTGACCGTCCCATCCGTCCAGGGCGTGTCTGTTCTATTGTTCGCCAGCCCTCCCCACAAATCGACGACAGTCTGGCCACCGACGGTCACACACACTGACGCGCCGACTTCGTCGCGCTCTTGAAAGTTGCGCTCGAACTCTTGACGTACTTCTTGAAACTTTTGATCGCATATTCCTTGAACTGACATTGGACTTCCTCCTTATATACTCTCTATGGCGATGAGAACCCCTAGAACAAAGAGAACCGCATAGACCATCTCATGCGTTGTCATGCCTCAGACCTCCTGTTCAAGAGCACTTCAGGCTTGGACCATCTTCTGCATGCCCGTGCCAGAACACGCGTCATCGTTTCAGCGAAGCATAGGTCGCCTCTATAATCCTCACCGAGCGCTGATCACCCAGCGTGCTTTCGCCCATTCGGTTCATCACATAGGCGATCGAGGTACGGGTATCGGGGTCGATCACAGCAATTGACCCGCCCCAGCCACCCCAGTAGAAGGCGCCGGGGCTCGGCGTGAACGGAATCCGTGGGTTCATCAACCCAAAGCCCATTCCGAAAAGCATCCACACCCCGAGCACGAGATCCTTGCCGTTGGTCTGTTGTCGCTGTGCCAGCGCCACCGTCTCGGGCGCCATCAACCGGACACCATCGAGTGCGCCCCCCGCAGCCAGCGCGCCATGCACGCGTGCGACAGCGCGTGCATTACCGATCCCTCCCGCGGCCGGAATTTCCGCCGCGCGCCAGGCTCGCGTTTGCGGCTCCCGGCCCGTCAACGAAGCGGACCGAAACGTCCGCGCGGCAATCGAATCCGGATTGCCGGAAGTCTGATCCATCCTCGCTGCAGGAGGAACCATCTCGCCAACGCGACCGTCGTGTTGGGCGTCGAGCCCGATGTGAAAATCGACGTTGAGCGGCGTAGCGACCTCCTCGCGAAAAAACGTACCAAGACTGCGGCCATCGACGCGGCGCAGGATTTCTCCCTGTAGGTAGCCTTGCGTGATGGCATGGTATCCCGAGGCGGTCCCAGGCTCCCACCATGGTGCCTGGCGGGCCAGCCTGCTGCAGATGTCGTCCCAGTTGTAGAGTTCCTCGATCTCGACGCGTGAGTCGAAACCAGACAACCCTGCCGAGTGGCTCATCACATGCCGAACCAGCACGCCTTCTTTGCCGTTCTGAGCGAACTCAGGCCAGTAGCGCGCAACCGGAGCGTCGAACTCGATCAGACCCCGGTCGGCGAGCATCAACATGCAGACGGCGGCCATGGTTTTGGTGGTGGAGTACACGTTGACGATGGTGTCCTTCTGCCAGGGCTCACCATTCGGCCCTGAGGAGCCGCCCCACAAATCAACAACCACCTGTCCGTCGTGTACGACGCAGGCGCTAGCGCCAAGCTCATCGCTCGTCGCGAAATTCTCTTGAAACGCATCGCGGACGGCCTCGAATCCGTTCGCACAGTATCCCTGGGGTTCTATCATGGCTTTCCTTTAATCAGTGGAGACTGCCTTTCCTGACATGTCAGTCAGTGCGTCAATTCTCTGAGTCTTCCCTTCAAGGCCCTGAGCGCGCTTTTGTTTGCGTTCCTGATAGCCTCCATAGTCGGCGGCTCGACACTGATATCGCCGAGTTCCGCCAGAACGACGTGCACGTCATCGTGTCCGTCAATGCGTTTCATCTCGTCCAACCACCGTTGTACATTGGGGAAGGGTGCGAAGTCGAAGACGTTGGTAAAACCCGGTTGCAGCTGCCCGATCTCTACGTACGCGGCAAAGTCGGCCAGCGTGAGGTGCGCGCCCGTCACATAGCGCGATTCCGCGAGCCAACCTGACTCCAATGCGCGGAGTGCGTTCGTCAGTGTCGCCCGTGCGGCCTGTTGAGTGACGTCCGGAATATCCAGATCCTTGCGGATCTTCGGCGCGACTAACCCGATGGAGGCGTCGCGGACATTGCGATGGTGGTAGTGCAAATACCAGTCCACCTTGGCGCGCAGCCGATGATCCGTAGGGTACACGTCTTCCCATCCGTGTCTATTGCTCAAATAGCACATGATGGCGTGCGCTTCGCCGAGCACGAAGCCGGTGTCCGGCTCTTCAATCGTCGGAATCGTCCCGCCGGGATTTTTGGCCAGATAGGCCGGATTTCGGCTACCGGTTTCCCCTTTTGAGCCTGGGTTGATTAGGACCATTTCAAACGGCGTCCGCTTATACAGCATCAGCCACATGACCGCACGCACCGGTTGTGAAAACGGCACGCCATACAAGATGATAGGTTGCGTCGTATTACCCATCGGGTACCCCTGACTTCACTAGCGGCCGGCGGCTCACTCAGCTACACACCGCTTGTGCTGGCCGTTTCAATGTTGAGTTAGGCCTCATTGGCGTTGATTCTGTCAGATTTCGGGTCAGTTGGCTATCTTCTTAGTGAGGCTACGACCCGGGGGGGGTACTGAGAGGTCAATACAGATGATCGTGGTGGCGAATCGCCACGCGAGGAACCGCGCGGGGCCTCCTA
>CAUZQN010000546.1:0-3114 GCA_963581605.1 uncultured Binatia bacterium (SeqCode) | reverse complement strand
AATTTTCGACCCGGCGTATTTGAAGAATGGGGCCTCGGCTATGACACGCTGCGGGAGTTGAATCCCGGTCTCGTCTTCGCCCGTGTGTCCGGCTATGGACAAACCGGCCCGTATCGAGAAAAGCCGGGCTTTGCGGCGGTGGCTGAAGCCTTTGGCGGGCTGCGGCATGTTGTTGGCTTCCCGGATCGTCCGCCGTGTCGTGTCGGCATTAGCCTGGGAGACTCGTTGGCCGGGATGTTTGCCGCGCTGGGGACGCTCATGGCCTTATATAACCGTGATGTAAATGGCGGCAGCGGCCAGGTGATCGATATGGCTTTATACGAAGCCGTCTTCGCCGTGTTAGAAGCGACCCTCACCGAGTATGACAAAACCGGCTATGAGCGGACGCGGACGGGAACGTTGCTGCCCGGCTTTGCCCCATCAAACCTCTACCCGTGTAAGAACGCGCAATGGATAGTCATTGCGGCAAATACAGACGGGTTGTTTACTCGGCTGTGTAAGCTGATGCAGCGCGAAGAATTGCTGACCGATCCACGTTTTAAAAACCAAGTTGTACGCGCCGAGCAGCGTGCCGCCATCGACGATATTGTCGCGGCCTGGACGGCCCAATATGAGCTTGCTGAACTGTTGCCCCTGCTAGAAGCAGCAACCATACCTGCGGGTCCGGTGTATAGTATTGGAGATATTGTGAAGGACCCGCATTTCCAGGCTCGGGATATGCTGTTGTCTTTGCATGACCGTGTGTTAGGTGAGCTCAAGGTGCCGGGGATCGTGCCCAAACTGAGTGAGACACCCGGAGAAGTGCGCTGGCTCGGACCGGAAATCGGCGCACATAACGAAGAAGTCTATTCTGGTCTGCTGCATTTCAGTCCAGACCAGATCGCGGCCTTAGAGGCACGTGGCGCGATATAAACGTTTTGCAAAAAGAGAAGGAAGGGAGGCACATCATGGCTGAACAACTCCTGTCTGGTATCAAAGTTGTCGAATGCGGCAATATGGTTTCTGCAGCTTATGCTGGGAAGCTATTGGCCGATTTTGGCGCGGACGTGGTCAAGGTCGAAGAGCCCCAGGGTGATAGCGCTCGTCAACGCGGCCCGTTTCCGGGGGATACCCCGCATGCCGAAAAGAGTGGGCTGTTTCTCTACCTGAATGCTAATAAACAGGGTGTGACTTTGAATTTGCGAGCAGCCAAGGGGCAGGCTGTATTGCAAAGTTTATGCGCCCAAGCAGACATCCTGTTGCATAATTATAGTCCGCGCGACATGGCCGGGCTGGGTCTGGATTATACCAAGCTGAGTCAGATCAACCCTGGGCTGATCATGACCTCGATTTCATATTTTGGTCAGACCGGACCGCACCGCGACTATAACGCCTATGACCTGACGGCGAGCAATGCGGGTGGTTGGGCATGCATTAGTCCGGGTGCGTCTGACTATCCCGACTTGCCGCCGCTCAAGGCGTTCGGCCACCAAACAGATTTCCAAGGTGGTGTACATGCCGGGGTAGCTACCCTGGGCGCGTACTACCACAAATGCATCACTGGTGAGGGGCAACACGTTGATGTGGCTATTCAGGAATGTATTGCCGCCATCCTTGAGATGAATTTTATGCACTACACCTATAGCGGTCTGGAAACGTCGCGGCTGGGGCGACGGTCGATTTATCCGTGGTGTATGCTGGACTGTAAAGACGGCAAACTGTTTGTTATCTGTGTGGAAGAGGATCAGTGGAAACGCTTTGCTGATCTCATGGGTAATCCGGAATGGGCGACCTTAGAGATTTTTGAGGACCGTGTCGTCCGCGGCCAAAACTACGACGCGCTTCTGCCGTTTCTGCAAGAGTTTGCATCCGAGTGGAAAGTCGCTGACTTATACAAGGCGGGTCAAGAACGCCGTATTTGTATGGCTCCGGTGAACACTGTGGCCGATCTGTTAGCATCCGAGCATCTCAAAGCGCGTGAGTTCTTTACCGAAATCAGCCATCAGGTTGCCGGGTCACTCACCTATCCGGGCGCACCATTTAAGGTCGAGGATGTAGGCTACGCTGTGCGTCGTGCTGCTCCCCAATTGGGTGAACACAACGCTGAGGTCTATGCCCAGATAGGACTTGCCCCAGCCGAAATCGACGGCTTGCGCAAACAGGGCATTGTGTAGTTCAGCTAATCTACAATCAGCCATTTGACGTGTGAAGAGTATGAAGGAGAACGGCATGGCACGAAGACCATTAGAAGGCATTCGCGTAACAGATTTCACTTGGGCCTGGGCAGGGCCGTACTGCACGCTGCAAATGGCGCATATGGGCGCGGAAGTGATTCGGATTGAAAGTGAACGACGGCCGTGCGTGACCCGTTTGATCCCGCCGTTTGCCGATAACGAACCTGGGCCGAATCGAGCGGGCTATTTTAACCAGTACAGCCAAGGCAAAAAAAGTATGCAGCTTGATCTGGCTCGTCCTGAGGCGTCGGAGATTGTGAACAAGCTCATTTCCAAGAGCGATATCGTGGTCCAGAACTTCTCCTCCGGAGCGATAGATAGGATGGGGTTTGGGTATGAGACGCTCAAGCAACTCAAGCCCGACATCATTATGATTTCGATCTGTGGCTATGGCCAGACCGGACCGGAACGGAAATATATGGGCTATGGACCGGCCTCAGTTCCACTGGCTGGGATTTCGTCGCTCACCGGCTATCCGGGAGTAGGCCCAGCAGAAATCGGGATTTCCTACGGCGATCCGAATGCCGGCATCTTTGGCTCGTTCGCCGCCATGGCTGCGCTTGCCTATCGGCACCGAACGGGCAAAGGCATACACGTGGATCTCGCCTTGTGGGAGGCGCTGCTGGTCCTCATGCCGGAAGGCATCATGGATTATGTGATGAATCAGACTCAGCCGGAACGCGATGGGAATAGAGACCGCTGGGTGGCTCCGCATGGCTGTTTCAAATGCGAGGGCGATGCTGAGAAATGGGTCAGCATTGTGTGTGGGGACGACACCGAGTGGCAGGCGTTGTGTCAGGCCATGGGTCAGCCTGAACTGGCGACGGACAAGCGTTTTGCTGATGCAGCCGCGCGTAAAGCCAACGAGACCGCGCTTGAAGAGATCATTACTGCGTGGACA
>CAUZQN010000545.1:0-3117 GCA_963581605.1 uncultured Binatia bacterium (SeqCode) | reverse complement strand
ACACAGAAAACGCTGCATCCCAAATATTTTTACGATGCGCACGGCTCGCAGTTATTTGAAGACATCTGTAAGCAGCCGGAATATTATCTCACCCGGACTGAGGCGCACATTCTACGCACCAATGCCGCCGATATCGTGGAGCAAACGAATGGGGCTATGCTGGTCGAATTGGGCAGTGGTAGCTCGGTGAAAACCCGCTTCCTGTTTGACGAATATCAGCGCCGCGACCACCTCATGCACTATGTGCCGATTGATATTAGTGCCTCAATGCTCGAAGAAGCGTCGCACAGCTTGCTCAACGATTATCCTACGCTGTCTATTAAGGCATTGGCCACGGACTATCTGAGCGGGCTGACTGCCCTGCCGAACACGCGTCCCCGGCTTGTCCTTTTCTTAGGCAGTAATCTGGGGAACTTCAGTCCGGCAGAACAAGCCGAACTGTTTCAGCAGCTCGCCACGTCTCTTCACCCTGGGGATCAATTCCTGCTGGGATTGGACCTGCGGAAGTCTGTTGCGGTTTTGGAAGCGGCGTACAACGACACCGCTGGAGTCACGGCGGAATTCAATCTCAACATCCTGCGTCATATTAATCGCGAGCTTGGAGCGGATTTTAACCTGTCCCAGTTCTCTCATCTGGCCTTTTATAACCAGCAGCTGCATCAAATTGAGATGCATCTGCAGAGTCAGGTTGCGCAGGAAGTGACAATTCCTGACCTCGACTTGCAGGTGTCGTTTCGTGTTGGAGAAACGATACATACGGAGATCTCCCGGAAATTTGATGCCCAAGAAGTCCGGGAGCAATTGACTGGATATAGATTCCAATTTCAAGCGCAATGGACGGATGCGCAACAGCTCTTTGTGATGTACCTCTTTCGTTACAATGGACCGTCTACTGCCAGCGACACATGACCGGCGCCGTACATGTGTCACAACTCTTATTGATCGCCACAGGTGGGACGATCAGCATGGTACGTGACGGACAGACGGGGAAGAGTGTGCCCGCCCTCACTGCTGAGGAGCTGCTGGCCCGGACGTCAATCGATACGGAGACGGTTCGCTGTCTGGATCTTCCCTATCCCGATGCTGTCATATCGTCAGGGACCGATTTGCTCAGCCTTGCGCAGGGCATCGCCCATGCAGCCCAAGACCCCGTCCGTGGTGTCGTGGTGACGCACGGTACGGATACGCTCGAAGAGGTCGCGTATGGCATTGATGAGATGCTTGCTGGGGTGTTTCCGATTGTCTTTACCGGAGCCATGCGACCCAGCTGGGCGCCGGAATTCGATGGGATTCAAAACCTTGAGCAGGCCCTCCAGGTGGCCGCTTTCGTTCCCGCAGAGTCTGGCACGCTGGTGACAATGCGGGCTGAAATCTTTGAGGCCTGGAGTGTGTATAAAGCCGACACGCAGGCCCTGGATGCCTTTACCGCGCGGCGGGGAGCTGTGCGTGGTCGAGTCGCTGGGAAGCAGATTGAGTACACCGGGCCCGCGTTCCCGCGCTCCCGTCTGAGCCGCATCCCGCCAGTCTTACCGCCTTCTGTACCCATACTGACGATGGGTATTGGAGATGACGCGGCGCTGCTTAGGAACTTGGCGGCAAGCGATGTGGTCAACGGGCTTATAGTTGCAAGCATGGGAGCAGGCAGTCTCCCGCCTGCCGCGTCGGAACACCTCTTTCGTTTGGCACACACCGGAGTGCCCGTTGTGTGCTGCTCGAGTGTCCCGAGCGGGCCGACAGAGATCCCTGACTATTATCCCGGAGCCTATGCTGGGTTGCGCGACGCGGGCATCCTCATCGAAGACTACCTCTCACCGCGTAAGGCCCGCATCCGGCTTATGATCAGTTTGGGCTTGGACGTCTCGTATGTCCCGTTTGGAAAAGAGTTTGCATGACTGGTCGGTGGGGGCTAGAGAGTTGCACTGTTCGTGCAGGTTTGCTACTCGGAGGACTCTTCCAGTATACTTTATTCACAGATTTGGAGTGACGATAGCCGTGCCGAGGTAGTGGGAACGTGGTGCGGTGGTAGTGTTGCTAGTGGGATGGGGATGTCGATACGACGTGTAGGGTGGCGCACAGCGTTCTTGTTCACGGTCTTGTTTGTTGTCGTTGGGACGAGCACGACGCTAGGAGCCGTTGGCAAGCAGGCCAATCGTTCGTCTTCGTCTCGGGCGCTTCCGTATCCGGAGGCCCTGCGTCCTCAGGTTGAGTTCTGGGTTAACATCTTCGGCACCTATTCGAAATACCAAGTCGTCGTGCACGACTCGGTCTACCTGGACAAGGTCTATGCCGTGCTCGATTTCCGACCCTTGCTGAAAGATCATGGAGAAGCGGCTGTCGCACGGTTGAAGGCCAAACGGACGAAGCAGGAGGTCAAAAAGATACGCGCAGCTCTGCTTAAATTACATAAACACGGGGCAAAGGGACGCACGCTGATCGGGCGTGAGAAAAAGATTTGGAAGCTGTTCCAGGATGTCAAAGACCGCCACAAATTCCGAAAGGCGGCAGCAAAGGGCAGGCTGCGCACCCAGACTGGGCTGTATGAGCGTTTCCGGGAGGGCATTGAAATATCCGGGCGCTATTTGCCCGAAATGGAGCGCATCTTTCGGCAGGCAGGACTACCGGTCGAGATCACCCGGCTGCCACTCGTAGAGTCGTGTTTTAATATTGAGGCCTACTCCAGGGCCGGTGCGGCTGGAATATGGCAGTTCATTCCGTCAACCGGCCGCTTGTTTCTGAAGATCAACTATATGGTTGACGAGCGCCGCGATCCGCTCATTGCAACCCGTGCGGCTGCGCGGCTGCTCAAGTCCAACTACGCAAAGCTCGAGACCTGGCCGCTTGCCATTACCGCCTATAATCACGGCGCGGCTGGTATGGGACGGGCTGTTCGGAAAGTTGGGACACGCGCCCTTACCAAGATCATTCGACGCTATAAAGGCAGGTCTTTTGGCTTTGCCTCGCGGAATTTTTATGCTGAGCTCTTGGCTGCGATAGAGGTCGAACACAATACCCAGAAGTATTTTGGTCAGCTCGAACGCCAACCCGTGCTCACCTACGACGAGGTCGAGCTCAAGGACTTTGTCTCGCTCAGAAATTTGGCTTCATGCGCCAATGCAA
>CAUZQN010000544.1:0-3124 GCA_963581605.1 uncultured Binatia bacterium (SeqCode) | reverse complement strand
CCTCTATTGCCGCCCTGCGCCGTAAGCCGGACTCATCATTGCGAGTCGCTTTCAAACAGATGAAGGATGGCCATGCCGGGGCGGTGGTGAGTGCCGGCAATTCTGGGGCGGTGATGGGACTTGCTGTCACAATGTTAGGCCGTCTGCCGGGCATTGATCGTCCCACTATTATCACGGAGGTGCCCGCCTTGACCGGACGGACCTGTCTGGTCGACGCAGGCGTAAACGTTGAGTGCCGGCCTCTCCATCTGGTGCAATTTGCTGTCATGGGCGAAGTCTATGCCCGGGTTGTGCGTGGGGTTGAGTCGCCGAGTGTTGGGGTGCTGAGCAACGGAGCCGAAGAGTCCAAAGGAACAGAAACGACCCGTGCCGCTCACCATATCCTCAAAAAACTTCCCATAAACTATCGTGGTTATATTGAGGGCCGTGATCTGAATAGTGGTGAAGTTGATGTCGCTGTGACCGACGGGTTCACCGGGAATATCGCCCTCAAGACGATGGAGGGGTTTTGGGACTTCAGCCAAGGGCAACTGCGTACCTTATTCTCCTCGAGTTGGCGTGGGAAGATTGCCTTTCTGCTCCTCAAGCCTTCTCTTGCCGACCTACGACTAAGACTTGACAAGGACGAGGTGGGTGGCGCTCCACTTTTGGGAACTGCTGGAGTTACCATCATTGCGCATGGTGCGTCTTCGCCCAAAGCGATAAAGAACGCCATCCGGGTGGCCAACGAGTCGGTCCAGCGAGGATTCAATCGGCAAATCGGCGAAAGTCTGCAAAGTTTGAAAAGTTTGCCAGAAATAGCAGCACTCACCGCGAATGACCGCCGCGGGCGCAAAATCTGGTCACAGCTCCGCCAGAAATTCGGCCATCCAAAAGGTCAGGGTGAAGAGCCTGAATCAACACCCCAGACTGAAAAGGCTGATAGGCAGATCGATACGCAGGAGACCTCCGAGTGAGCCGTGCTCTGGCCTTCCTCTTCCCAGGCCAAGGTTCTCAAGCAGTCGGCATGGGGCGCGCCTTGGTTGAACAATTTCCGGTGGCCGCTGCTGTGTTTGCCGAGGCTGATGCCGCACTCGGCTTCTCATTATCTACGCTCTGTTTCGAGGGACCAGAAGAAGAACTAAAGCTGACGGCGAACGCCCAGCCTGCCATTTTGACTACCAGTATTGCCGCCCTGCGTGTCCTGATGCAGGAATCTGATATTCAACCCGCCTGTGTTGCTGGGCACAGCCTGGGCGAATATTCGGCCTTAGTGGCTGCCGGAGCGCTCGACTTTGCTGATGCGGTGCGGATTGTCCACGAGCGGGGACGTCTTATGCAGAAGGCCGTTCCTCCTGGAGTGGGTGCAATGGCGGCCCTTTTTGGCTTGTCTGAGGAGACTGTTGGAGAAGTATGTGCAGAGGCGGCCCAAGGCGAAGTCGTGTCTGCCGCGAATCTGAACGGTGGTGAACAGATCGTTGTGGCAGGTCATACCGGGGCGGTCCAAAGAGCTGTGACGATTGCCAAAGTACGCGGAGCAAAGCGCGCGATAGAGCTTTCTGTGAGCGCCCCTTTTCACTGTGCGCTTATGGCTCCGGCCGCAGAGGGTCTTGCGAAAGTGTTAGAACTTATCCCAGTCGGCCCACTGACGCTCGGACTGATTGCTAATGTGACGGCAGAGGTCAACCAGGATGCGCAGCAGGTCAAGGATTTGCTCCTGCGCCAGGTGATAGCCCCAGTGCGGTGGGAAGAGAGTATGCGACGGATGCTGCACCTGGGTTGTAAGGCCGCAGTCGAGCTTGGGCCGGGCCGGGTCTTAGCCGGTTTACTTAAGCGTATTGATAGAAAATTTCCATGTGCTTCAGTCAGTGATCCTGACAGCTGGGCCAAGAGTCTGGAGTTCGCCCAATAATGACGACGAGACTCGATGGACAGGTGGCGCTGGTCACCGGTGCGTCGCGCGGGATAGGTCGGGCGATTGCCGAAGGGTTGGCACGAGCGGGGGCAACCGTCATGATTAATTTTGTGCAGAATCAAGTGGCTGCTAAAGAAGTGCTTGAACAGATTCAAGCCGAGGGCGGGCAGGCTGTATTGTGTCGCTTCGATGTTGGCGATGGAGATGCGGTCACAACCGCAGTGCAAGAAATTCTTGAACGTCAGGGAAAGATTGACATTTTGGTCAATAATGCAGGGATGTCCATCAATACGCTGCTCGTTCGGCTCAAAGCGGACGAGTGGACACAGGTACTGAATGCGAACCTGACGGGCGTCTTTCTATGCACGAAAGCAGTCACCCGTTCTATGATGCGTCAGCGCTCGGGACGGATCATAAATCTGACATCAGTCGTGGCACAAGCCGGCAATGCCGGCCAGGCTGCCTACTCCGCAGCAAAGGCGGGCGTCATTGGCTTTACCAAGACGATGGCCAAGGAACTGGCGTCTCGATCTATTACCGTGAATGCTGTAGCCCCAGGGTTTATTGAGACCGATATGACGAGGTCCTTGCCAGAGGAGGCTAAAACAGGATATCTGAGCCGTATTCCTGCTGGCCGATGGGGAACCGTCGAGGAAGTTGCCGATGTGGTGGCCTTCTTGGCGAACCCGCGAGCGGGATATATCACTGGGCAAGTTATTAACGTCAACGGCGGCATGTATATGTAGAGACGGGAGGAGCTGTTGCGGCAACTCCCGAGATGTCGTTCAGTCGAGCGAGAGAGGAGGTCCCGGCTATGGCAGAAGCTTCGACCGAGGCACGTATCAAGGAAATCATCTGCGAGCAACTCGGTGTGAGTGAAGAAGAGGTCAACCTAGATTCTTCGTTTATCGAAGACCTAGGCGCAGATTCTCTAGATATCGTTGAACTCGTGATGGCACTCGAAGAGGAGTATAATACCGAAATCTCTGACGAACAGGCCGAAAAGATTCGAACGGTCCGGAACGTTATCGACTATATCGATAGCCAGAAGTAGTTGCTGTTTGTTTGGGCAAAGACGTGCCCAGACCTGAAGAATCGTAGTGGTTTCTGTGAGGAGCCCTGCGATTTTTCTATGTATACAACCTGCCTAAAGAAAGGACAAAGCAAACGCGAGGACGCTGAAGCGCGGGGGGAGAAGGAGAGCTACTATGACGAGTGAGCTGGCCCGCC